>JBGTJT010000644.1:0-8637 GCA_041744995.1 Pirellulales bacterium
GTGCCGCTGCCGGGCGCCGCGCCGCTGCCGCCGCAGGTGTCGCACGCCTTGTGCCGGCTGAATTGGATTTGCTTGGTCGTTCCCCGCGCGGCCTCAAACAGCGTCAGCGAGACGTGGCTTTGCACGTCGCGACCGCGGCGAACCCGACGCGTGCGTCCGCCCCCTCCGCCAAAGATGTCGCCGAACACGCCGCCGCCGAAGATGTCGCCAAAGGCTTCGAAGATATCGCTCACGTCGTGGAAGTGCGCGCCGCCTCCCTCGCTGTCGACGCCCGCATGACCGAACTGATCGTACCGCTGCCGCTTGTGCGGATCGCTCAGCACCTCGAAGGCTTCGGCCGCTTCCTTGAACCGCGCAATGGCCTGGTCGTCGCCCGGATTCTTGTCCGGGTGATACTGGATCGCCAGTCGGCGGTAACTGGAGGCGACCTCCCCGTCGTTCGCCGAGCGGCTGACGCCGAGCACTTCGTAATAACAACGCTTGTTGGCCATGGTCTCCGTCCGGGGGGAGGTTTGAGGATTGAGGTGTGGCGAACTACGCTTCACCCAACCTTACCGATTCGTCACATTCTCTCAAACCTCAACCTCACGCCTCATCTTCTCGCAACTCAAGCGACTTCACGAAGCGGGCCACCTTCGCGCGGCGCGAAAGTGGCCCACCTGTTTCGTCGAACGACATACAGTCTTGCCGAGCGGGCCGCTAGCGAACGCTCCCCTCGACGCGCTGCTTGTCCTTGTCCTCGGCTTCCAGGTTGGTTACCAGGGCCTCGGTCGTCAGCATCAATCCGGCGATGCTGGCCGCGTTGCTCAGGGCGCTGCGGGTTACCTTGACGGGATCGATGATGCCGGCCTTCATCAGATCGACATACTCTCCCTTGTTGGCGTCGTAGCCGACGTTGGTCGCCTTCTGCAATATCTCGTCGACCACCACCGAACCGTCGATGCCGCAATTGTCGGCGATCTGCTTGGCCGGGGCCTTGAGCGCCTTGAGCACGATGTCGATGCCGATCTTCTCGTCCCCCTTGGCCGAACCGCGAACCTTCTCCACCGGTTCGATGCAACGCAGCAGCGACACGCCGCCGCCGGGACAAATGCCTTCCTCGACCGCCGCCCGGGTGGCGTGCAGGGCGTCTTCGACGCGGGCCTTCTTCTGCTTCATGTCGGCCTCGCTGCTGGCTCCGACACTAATCACCGCCACGCCGCCGGTCAGCTTGGCCAGCCGCTCTTGCAGCTTTTCCTTATCGTATTCGCTGTCGCTGCCGTCGAGCTGCTTGCGAATCTGCTCGATGCGGCCCTTCACCTCGGCCGGTTTGCCGGCGCCTTGCACGATGGTCGTTTCGCCCTTGTCGACCGTGATCTGCTTGGCCGAACCGAGTTGCTCCAACGTGAGGCTTTCCAGCTTCATGCCGAGGTCTTCGCTGATTAGCGTGCCGCCGGTCAGCACGGCAATGTCGCCCAGCATCGCCTTGCGGCGATCGCCAAAGCCCGGCGCCTTCACGGCGCAGACGTGCAACACGCCCCGCAGTTTGTTGACCACCAACGCCGCCAGGGCCTCGCCCTCGACGTCTTCGGAGATAATCAACAGCGGTTTGCCGGTCTGTCCGACCTGTTCCAGAATCGGCACCATGTCGCGCAGGTTGCTGAGCTTCTTTTCGTGAATCAGGATGTAGGCGTCTTCCAGCACGCAGTCGCGCTCGGCCGGACGGGTGATGAAGTAGGGCGAGATAAAGCCTTTGTCGAACTGCATGCCATCGACGAATTCGACGGTCGTCTCGGTCGTCTTGCCTTCCTCGACGGTAATCACGCCGTCCTTGCCGACCTTTTCCAAGGCGTTGGCCAGCAGTTGGCCGATTTCCATGTCGTTGTTGGCGCTGATCGCACCGACGTGGGCAATCTGCTCCTTGCTGTCGACCGGCTTGGCCATCGAGTGCAGATGCTCGACGGCCGCTTCGACCGCCTTCTCGATGCCGCGGCGAACCGCCATCGGATTGCTGCCCGCGACAATGTTGCGGCTGCCTTCCTTGAAGATGGCCCGCGCCAGCACGGTCGCGGTGGTCGTGCCGTCGCCGGCGACGTCCGAGGTCTTGGAGGCGACTTCGTTGACGAGCTTCGCGCCCATATTCTCGAAGCGGTCTTCCAGATCGATTTCCTTGCTCACCGTCACGCCGTCCTTGGTGACCGTCGGGCCTCCAAACGACTTGTTGATGATCACGTTCCGACCGGTGGGGCCCATGGTAATGGCCACGGCGTCGGCCAGTTTCTCCACGCCCTTGAGCATCTTCGCCCGGGCCTGGTCTTTAAAAAGTAGTTGTTTCGCCACTCGCAGGGTTCCTTATATTTGGTAATTCGCTGTGTTGGATATTCGCTGTCTGCGTTGTTCACACCAGCGGTGGTTGAGATAGGGGCGTCGCGGCTAGTCGACGATCTTGGCCAGAATGTCCGACTCGCGGAGAATCTTCAACTCGCGGCCCTCGACCTCGACGTCGCTGCCGCCGTACTTGCCGAAGATCACCGTGTCGCCGACCGTCACCGACAACGCGCCCCGCGAACCGCTCTCCAGCGTGCGGCCCGGACCGACCGAAACCACCGTACCGCGCTGCGGCTTCTCCTTGGCGGTGTCGGGCAGCACGATGCCGCCGGCGGTCCGCTCCTCGGCTTCCAGCGGTTCAACCACGACACGATCGTCCAGGGGACGCAACGAAATCTTCTTGCTCATAAACGTTCTTCCTTATGTGTGATATTTGAGTTGAGTTGTTTGTGGATTTGTTACAGCAGTCGCCCGGCTTACATCATGCCAGGCATTCCGCCCATGCCACCCATGCCGCCCATGCCACCCATTCCGCCCATGCCATGGTCGTGGTGATCGCCGTGATCATCCTCGTCCTCTTCCGTGGGAATCTCGGTGATTAGCGAGCTGGTGGTTAACAGCAAGGCGGCGACGCTGGCGGCATTCTGCAGGGCCGTGCGGACGACCTTGGCCGGGTCGATCACGCCCGCCTCGACCAGGTCGCAGTACTTGCCCTTATCGCAATCGAAGCCCTCGTTCTTGCCTTTCAGATGACGCACGCGGTTGACGACCACCGCCCCATCCTCGCCGGCGTTCTCGGCGATGCACCGCAGCGGAACATCAAGCACATTGCGGATGATGCGGACGCCATGCTTTTCATCGCCTGCGAGATCCAGCTTGTCGAGCGCTTTCTCGCAGCGGATCAGCGCCACGCCGCCGCCGGGGACGATGCCCTCTTCCAGGGCCGCCGCGGTGGCGCTCTTGGCGTCTTCGATCAGCGCCTTGCGTTCCTTCATTTCCGTTTCAGTCGCGGCACCGACGTTGATCTGCGCCACGCCGCCGGCCAGCTTGGCCAGACGCTCTTGCAACTTCTCTTTGTCGTAGTCGCTGTCGGTGGCGTCGATTTCCCGGCGAATCTGGGCGACGCGGCCGTCGACCTCTTCCTTCTTGCCGGCCCCGCCGACGATGGTGGTATTGTCGCTGCTGATGGTGATCTTCTTGGCCTTGCCGAGATCGGTCAACTGCACGGCGTCGAGCGTGATGCCGAGATCCTTGAAGATCGCCTTGCCGCCGGTCAGCACGGCGATGTCGCCGAGCATCGCCTTGCGGCGGTCGCCGTAGCCCGGCGCCTTGACGGCGCAGACATTCAAGATGCCCCGCATCTTGTTGACCACCAACGTGGCCAGCGCTTCGCCTTCAATGTCTTCGGCGATAATCAGCAGCGGCTTGTTCGCTTTGGAAACGGCTTCGAGAATCGGCACCAATTGCTTGGCGTTGGAAATCTTCTCTTCATAAATCAACAGCAAGCAGCCTTCCAACTCGGCGGTCTGCTCGTCCTGATCGGTAACAAAGTGCGGCGACAGGAAGCCGCGATCGAACTGCATGCCGCTAATCACCTCGACCGTGGTGTCGGCCGAGCGGCCCTCCTCGATGGTGATCACGCCGTCCTTGCCGACTTTCAAAAAGGCGTCGGCCAGCACGCTGCCGATCTCCGGATCGTTATTGCCGGCGATCGTGGCGACCTGGATGATCTCTTTCTTGCTCTTGGCGTCGATCTTGATCGCCATCTTGGTAATCGCCTCGCCCACCACCTGGCTGGCCTTGGCGATGCCGCGGGACAGGGCCATCGGGTCGGCGCCGGCGGAGATCATCCGCAGACCTTCGCGGTAGATGCCCTCGGCCAATACCGTGGCGGTGGTGGTGCCGTCGCCAGCCACGTCGTTGGTCTTGGTCGCCGCTTCCTTGATAAGCTGCACCGCCAGATTCTCAAACGGGTCGTCCAGCTCGATGTCCTCGGCGACGGTCACGCCGTCCTTGGTCACCTTGGGAGACCCCCAGCCCTTGTCCAGCACGGCATTGCGTCCGCGGGGGCCAAGCGTGCTTTTGACCGCTTGGGCCAGTTTGGTTACGCCGGCCGCCAACGGCTGCCGTGCCTCGTCATCAAACACCATCTGCTTTGCCACTGAGGGTATCCTCCTAAAAGTGCGTGAATATAAACCGGGGAAGCCGGACGGCCGCCTGTTGTATCAACCGATCCAGCTTGGCTTGAGTCGTGCGATGGATGGCTCTGTAACGGACTGCCGAAATAGACCTTCGCCGCATTTGGCAGTCGGAACCGTCAACGGAACCCAAGGGGATGCAAGCAGCGTGCCAGACTTGATACATGCGATGCAAGCCATTATTCAGAAGAGAGTTGCGGCAATCGATTCGCTGTTGGGTGAGCCTCAAGCCGCTTTTGCAGAGTGACGGCTAATGCCATTTTGGCAGTCGCTATTGAGGCTGGCCGGGCCGACGAACCTATCAAACAAAACCAGCCCGGCGGACGCTTGTCCGTCGGGCTGGCAGATTGAGAAATTGCGGCAGGCGGTTGCGTCGCGGTTACTTGGCGCCGACCAGTTGTTCCTTTTCGGCCTTCTTGGCGGCGATGATCTCTTCCTGGATGTTGCTGGGCACCTGGCGGTACTTGGCGAACTCCATGCTGAAGGTGCCCTGGCCTTGGGTCATGCTCCGCAGATCGGTCGAGTAGCCGAAGGTTTCCGATAGCGGCACCTCGGCGATGATCACCGCCAGGTTGCCGTTCATTTCGGTCGAGGTGATCATGCCGCGGCGGCTGACCAGTTCGCCGGTGACCGAGCCTTGGAAATCGCCCGGCACTTCGACTTCGAGCTTCATGATCGGTTCCAGCAGCACCGGCTTGGCCTTGAGGAACGATTCTCGCAGGCAGCTTTGACCGCAGATAAAGAACGCCATGTCGCTGGAGTCGACTTCGTGATACGAGCCGTCTTCCAGAATCGCGTGCAGCCGCACCACGGGGAACTCCGCCAAGGGGCCTTTTTCAATGGCACGCTGGAAGCCGCGGTTGACCGAGGGGATGTACTCCTTGGGAATACGGCCGCCGGTCACCTTGTCCTCGAAAACATAGTTTTCTTCGGCGTCTTCCGGCAGCGGCGAAAAGGTGCCCTTGATGTGGGCGAACTGGCCGGAACCGCCGCTTTGCTTCTTGTGCTTAAAGTCGAACGCGTAATCGCGGGTGATCATCTCGCGATAGCTCACCTTCGGCGCGCCGACGATGCACTCCACCTTGTATTCGCGGCGAATCCGCTCAACGTAGATGTCCAGGTGCAACTCGCCCATGCCGGCGATCACGGTCTCGCCCGTCTCGTCGTCGGTGTGGACGCGGAAGGTGGGGTCTTCCTTGCGGAATCGCTGCAGGGCCTTGCCCAGCTTGTCGCTGGCCTCGTTGGTCGTCGGCTTGACCGCCATCGCGATCACCGCCTCGGGGACGAAGATGTTTTCCAGCGTGCAGAACTTGGTCGTCTCGGCATAGGTGTCGCCGCTGGCGGCGTCGATCCCCATCACGGCCACGATGTCGCCCGCCTCGGCGGTATCGATTTCCTCGCGCTTGTCGGCATGCATCTTGACCAAGCGGCTGAAGCGATGCTTCTGCCCGGTCCGCTGATTGAACAGCAGGTCTCCCTTGTTGACCTTGCCCTGGTAAACCCGCATGAAGGTCAACTGACCGTAAGGATCCTCGACCAGCTTGAACGCCATGCCGACGAACGGCCGGGCGACGTCGGGGAATAGCTCGATCTTCTTGGTCAAATCTTCCGGGTCCATGCCCTTGATCTCGCGATCCAGCGGCGAGGGAAGGTAGCGGGTGACGGCGTCGAGCAGCGGCTGCACGCCCTTGTTGCGGAAGGCGGTGCCCATGTAGACCGGCGTCAGTTCCTGCCCGCGAACCGCCTCGCGGAGGATCGTGTGGATCAATTGTTCGCTGACTTGCTCCTCACTGAGCAGCAGCTCCATCAACTGGTCGCTATACATCGAGAGGCTTTCGAGCATCAGTTGGCGAAATTCGTTCGCTTCGTCGACCAGGGCGTCGGGGATGGTCTCCTCGCGGACCTTCTCGCCGTGGACGCCGTCAAAGTAAAGCGCCTTCATGGTGACCAGGTCGATCACGCCTTGGAAGTTGTCTTCCTTGCCGATCGGCAACTGCATCAGGACGGCGTCGGCCTCGAGCTTTTCGCGAACCTGCTTGACGACCTTGTGCGGATCGGCGCCGGTGCGGTCCATCTTGTTGATGAACGCCAGTCGCGGCACGTGGTAGCGCTTCATCTGGCGATCGACGGTCATCGACTGCGACTGCACGCCGCCTACGGCGCACAACACCAGCACCGCGCCGTCGAGCACGCGGAGCGAACGCTCCACCTCGACGGTGAAGTCGACGTGGCCGGGCGTGTCGATCAGGTTGATCGTGTGGTTGTTCCAGGTGACGGTCGTCGCCGCGCTGGTAATGGTGATGCCGCGCTCTTTTTCCAGCTCCATGTGGTCCATGGTCGCGCCGTCTCCGCCGCCGCGGACGTCCTCGATCTTGTGGATACGTCCGGCGTAGAACAAGATCCGCTCGCTCAGGGTCGTCTTACCCGAATCGATGTGAGCGGAAATACCGATGTTGCGAAATTTGGAGAGGTCCATGATTCAAACTCGACACGTGGCACTACATGAATATCAGGCAGAGGCGGTCGGCCGTACCGAGGCGCAATGCTTACCTGAAGTCTAATTTACTTGATTCCCGCCATCCGCGATATTGGCCTTAAGCCGCCAGGCAGGGGCGAATCGGGATGCGTCCACCGCGACGGCCCGCGAGCGTCGCGGACCGCCAGTCGCACTCGGCCGGTTCGCCGCGCGACTTGGATGGCAGTTTTCCCAAAAATCGGGAGGCTTGAACAGATCGATCTGCTTTCTACGCAGCAGGCTCGACCCATGGTTCACGGGCAGGCGCGGGCGAGTCAAGTTCCAAGCCCCGTATTTTAGCCCGATTCGGCCGATGGGGCTAGCCCCATCGAGGCTCGCAATGGTCGCGGAGGGGGACGAGGATTACGGACGTTCGACGCTTTTCGGATAGGTTGTCGCAAATCGAATACTGGAAATGACTTAGCGATGTTATGCGGTTATTCAAATCGCGTCTTCCCAAGCTGACTAGCAAGGCTTGAACGCCCGAGTGTACACTTTGGGCATGAACCCTCTCGTAGAACCTCTGTCCGCTTCGTTGCGCAGCCAGATTGCGGCGAACCCACTTCTATCGGGGCTTGACTTGGTTTCGTTGGCTCGACCGTCCGTTCGAATGGCAACGCAGCGCGTGCCCTACGCTCGAATTGGAGTTGGAGAGTCCAGAATTGGCGGCCTCCCAGACGTTCCGCGAGGTTTTGAGTGGCCCCGGTGGCTGCCGACAAAGCCTAGAGACGATAAGTTTGGCCAATCCTGGCGACCGAGTGTCGCCGCTCCATTGGGATTCATCGCACAGTTCGACCTGAGCGATATACCACCGGTCGATGATTTGCTGCCAGCGACCGGTTGGTTATATTTCTTTTACGATCGATACTCTGAACCGTGGGGCTATGATCCTGAAGATCGGGGATGTTGCCGAATCATCTACACGGACACTGACCGCTCCGCATTGACGCGGGCTGAGCCGCCGTCAGATTCTGATCCAGAGCATGAGGCGGAGCCATGTCTCGTTGAGACATGGCCGGAATTGACACTACCCGACGAACTGCCAGCCCTGGAATACGGAACGCCGATATATGATGCGTATCGGGAAGTTTGCGAGAAGTTGACGCAAGCGGGCGGACATACGCACCATCGCTTGTTGGGGCATCCACAACTCATCCAAAATCCAATGAAATTAGAATGCCAACTGGCATCGAATGGCATTTTTTGCGGTGGTCCTGAAGGATATCAAAGTGAAAGAGCGCATCGCTTTGCGTCTGGTGCGGCGAACTGGAGACTGTTGCTGCAGATCGACACCGATGAAGATGGCCCTGGGTGGATGTGGGGCGATGTCGGTCGTATCTATTTTTGGGTCAAGCAGCAGGATTTGAAATCGCTTCGATTCGACGATTCTTGGCTAATTTTTCAGTGTTCTTAGCCCCAGTAGCATAGACCGGCCACGATGGATAGGTGTGATCGTCCGAGAAAAACGCGTAAATGAATTGGGTGTAACTCGCATCCCGCTTTTATGCAGCTTGCCCGTAGAGCGTATTTTGTTCAGTTTGGATTCGGTGTTGGTCGAATTCCTTCCAGTCGCCGTTGAGGTAAATCGACCGTAGGTAGAGCATGGCCTGGGCGCCT
>JBGTJT010000645.1:0-5524 GCA_041744995.1 Pirellulales bacterium
GGCCGCGCCCGCGACAGGCCGATCGGGATCCTCTGCATCGGCCACGATCATCGTGCCTGGCACATCCGTAAAGCTGCTGCGGACATGGATCGGCACCGAGAATCTTTTGGCAAACTCGATCGAGCGATTATGCATCACTCCCGCCCCGAGGCTGGACAATTCGAGCATTTCGTCGTAGCTGACTCGCTTGACCAGCCGCGCCTCCGGCAGCGCGCGCGGATCGGTGGTGTAGACGCCGTCGACGTCGGTGTAGATCTCGCATGCGTCGGCTTCCAGCACGGCGGCCAAGGCTACGGCCGTGGTATCGCTGCCCCCCCGGCCCAGCGTGGTGATGTTGTAGTCCTCGTCGATGCCCTGGAACCCCGCGGCGATTACGATGTTTCCATCGTTGAGCAGCCTCTCCATCCGTTCCGTGGAGATCGAGCGGATGCGGGCCTTGGTGTGGACAGCGTCGGTGCGGATGCCGATCTGCGCGCCGGTCAGGCTGACCGCCTTGGCGCCGAGCGAATACACCGCCATGGCCATCAGCGCCACACTCACCTGCTCGCCGGTCGACAGCAGCATGTCCATCTCGCGGGCCGGGGGCCGGTCGGTGATCTCGCCCGCCAAACTGATCAGCGCATCGGTATTCTTGCCCATCGCGCTGACCACGACCACGACCTGGTGGCCTTGCTGCTGGGCGCGGATCGCCTTGCGGGCGGCGGCCAAAATCTTCTCACTATCGGCAACGCTGGTGCCGCCGAACTTTTGCACGATGATGGACATGGGGGGGTCGGATTTCGGATTTCGGATTTCAGATTTCAGCAATAAGCAATAAGCAATCACATTCCGGAAGCGTATGGGAGACAAAGTTGGGTTCCTATTTCCCTGATCTCTGAAACCTGACTCCTGACCCCTACTTCAGAAAAAACGACATCAGTTTCCAGCCTTCGTCGAAGGCACGGGGCGAGGCTGCCGCGACTTCGTCGCTGTAGGTTGTGTTGTCGTCCACTTCAACGCCGCTGCCGCAGATTGCCACCGGCACTGCGCCGTGGCTATGCGTTTTGGTGCGGATTGGCGTGGGATGATCCGGCAGCACCATGATCCGATAGTCGCCTTGGGCCTTCAGGGCGGCATGCAGCGGCGCCACGATCTTTTGGTCGATCTCGTGCAACGCCTGCATCTTGGCCGCCAAATCGCCCTCGTGAGAAGCCTCGTCGGTCGCTTCGACGTGGACGCAAATAATGTCGGTCTCCGGCAGGGCGTCAATCGCATATTGGCCTTTCGCGGCGTAGTCGGTGTCGGTGTAGCCAGTCGCACCGGGAACTTCAATTCGCTGCCAGCCAATCAGCGACGCCAGCCCGCGGAGCAGATCGACCGCCGTGATCATCGTTCCCTTTAACCCGTAGACTTGGGCAAACGGCTCGAACTTCGGCGTGCTTCCCTGCCCCCACAGCCAGACATTGGTCGCCGGCAGTTTGCCTTCGTCGATCCGCTTTTCATTAACCGGGTGATCGGCAAACAGATCCATACTGAGAGTCATCAGTTCGATCAGCGCGTCGCCGCCGGGGCCGCGGGGATGGTCGTCAATCACGCTCTTATCGGTCAAGTCGTGGGGCGGCACGGTGCGGGTGTCCTGACTGAACGGCGCCGGCGAGCGGGCGCCGCGCCACAGCAGCAGATTGCGATAGCTCACGCCAGGCACAAATTGCAGCGCGTCCTTGTACGGCAGATCGCTGGCGGCGACGACGTCTTGCAGGTCGGCCAACAGGGCGGCGGCTTCGGCGGTGGAGATGTGACCGGCGGTGAAATCGCGCATCGTCTGGTGTTCGATCGTCACCAGATTGCAGCGGATGGCCCAATCTTCCGGAGCGAGTTCAATCCCTTGGGCGGCCGCCTCCAGTGGGGCGCGGCCGGAAAAGACTTTCAGCGGATCGTAGCCCAACAGACTCATATTGGCCACATCGGACCCCGGCGGCAATGACGCCGGCACGTGACTGGCCCGACAGACCAGACCCGCCGCGGCGATAGCGTCCATCGCCGGCGTATCGGCCGCGGCCAGCGGAGTCTTGCCGCCGAGCGACTCCTGCGGCTCGTCGGCACAACCGTCGGGAATGACAATGGCGTATTTCATGAGGGGCGGGGTGAGGTTTGAGGTTTGAGGTTTGAGGGGTCAGGTTTGAGGTTTGAGGTTTCAGATTTCAGATTTCAGCAATAAGCAATAAGCAATAAGCAATAAGCAATAACTCCTCAATCATGGACTCGAATTCGCACTGGTTTCGACCGTACTTGCTCTAGTTTGTCGATCGCTTCGACTGCTCGTCGGCTGGCGCCTTCGCTGGTGTGGTGGGTCATGATAACCAGCGGCACGACTCCCACACCGTCCAGGTCCTCATGTTGCATTACCGAGGCGATCGATACTTCATATTTGCCAAGGGCGCCGGCGATCTGCGCCAAGGCGCCGGGGTGATCGTCGACGTCGAATCGCAGATAGAACCGACTCCGCGATTGCTCATACTCTCGCGGCAACACCCTGGCAGGCCGTTCCGACCACAACTCCAGGTTGCGAAAGGTAATCGCCGTGCGGCCGACCACGGTGTCGATCAGGTCGGCCACCACCGCCGAGGCGGTCGGCATCTGCCCAGCGCCGAGACCGTGGAACCATAACCGGCCCACGGCGTCTCCCACGACGCGAATCGCGTTGTAGGCGTCGCGAACTTCGGACAGCGGTTGGCCGATCTTGACCAACTGCGGCGAAACATGCAGTTCCAGGCCGCCGTGGTTCATCTCGGCCACCGCCAGCAGCTTGATGCGGTAGCCCAACTCGCCTGCGAATTTCATGTCGGCCGGTTGCAGCGTATCGATGCCTTGCCGGGGGATGTCGCGCCAGTGAACGCGCGCGCCGAATGCCAAATGCGCGAGAATCGCCAGCTTCTGCGCCGCGTCGCTGCCGTCGACGTCCATCGTCGGGTCGGCTTCAGCGTAGCCGAGTCGCTGGGCTTCGGCCACGGCCGCTTGGTAATCGGCGTCGTGCTCCTCCATCTGGCTAAGGATAAAGTTGCTCGTGCCGTTGAGAATGCCGTGCAGCGACTCGATCTGGTTGGCCGACAGGTTCTGGCTGATGCCAGCCACGATCGGGATGCCCCCGGCCACGGAGGCTTCGAACGCAATCGAACGCCCCAGCTCGCGGGCGCGGTCGAACAGTTCCGGTCCATGCTCGGCGAGCAGCGCCTTGTTGGCGGTCACGACGTCTTTGCCCGCTTCGAGCAATTTCAACATGATCGATCGCGCCGGCTCCAACCCGCCGACCAGTTGCGCCACGGCGACCACTTCGGGATCGTCCAACACACGGCTCAGGTCATCGGTCAGCAGGCCGACTGGCAGTTCGACGTCGCGGGGCTTTTTCAGGTCGCGGACCACCACGTGCTCCAGCCACAGCGTGCGGCCGGCATGCCGGGCGGTACGGTCGCCAAAATCGAGCAGCAGCTTCGCCACGCCCGACCCCACGGTTCCCAATCCGACCAGTGCGACCTTGGTCTTTTCCACGAGACGGCTCGTTCCAATCTGATAGGCGTGAAACAGGTTAAGAAGTTCGACTACAACGCAATCCGTCATCATCCTACCCACGGGAAGGATCGTCAAGACGCACCCATATGTTCCTTATTACATACGAACGCTAGGGAATGTGAACAGAAGGAAACAGAGAAAACTGAGAAACGAGAACTCTGTTGTCTCTATTCCGCTCTGTTTCCTAAGCGAGGCCTTTGTCATGCACGATTTATTCTTGAAAGTGGCAGCCCTTACACATGCTGCCATTAGGACGCGATCGAAGTCCATAAAGTCAACGGGCCGGGACGGTTGGAGCCGATCTATGAGTGGTTTTAGAGCAAGGAGTTTGCATTGCGACGATTCTCGCGTCAAACCCAGGGTAGGGCCATCATCTACCATAAATAGCTCAAACGGGAAGAAGAACTTGCCCGGTACCAATCTAGAGTGAACAGAGCAGAAAGGAGGGAACAGAGAAGTTCTTCTTCGTTCTCTCTGTTCCCTTCTGTTCAACTCTTATCACCGGACCCAGCCGTGACCGCTTGACTGTTGTCCGCTTGCCGGTTGCAATCTGCTCGGCTTCCGCGATACTTGAATTTCCCTCAGCCAAACCAATTCGATCCGTAAAGCGAACATCATGGAAGCCAAAGCGAAAGAGTTTCTCATCCAGCTTCTCGAAACGCCCAGCCCTTCCGGCTACGAGCAGCCGATTCAGAAGGTCGTGCGGGAGTATGCCGGCCGGTTCGCCGACGAGGTCACCACCGATTTGCATGGCAATGTGATCGCCGTCTGCAATCCCGGGGGCAAGCTTCGTGTGATGTACGCGGGGCATTGCGATCAGATCGGCTTGATCGTCACGCACATCGACGAGCAAGGTTTTATCTGGGGACAGCCGATCGGCGGCTGGGATCCGATGCAGCTCATCGGCCAACGGCTCACCATCTGGTCCGGCGGCGGGCCGGTTCACGGCGTGATCGCCCGCAAGGCGATTCATCTGCTGACCGAAGAAGAGTGCAAGCAAGTTCCCAAGCTGAAGGACCTGTGGATCGACATCGGCGCCAAGGATCAGGCCGACGCCCGCAGCGCGGTCCGTATTGGCGACTGCGTGACGCTGGAGTTGGGTTACCAGGAGATGCGCAACGGTCTGGCCAACTCGCCCGGCATGGACGACAAGACCGGACTGTGGATCGCCATGGAGGCGGCCCGCCGGGCGTCCGCCGCCAAGCTCGACGTGGCCCTCTATGCCGTCTCGACCGTGCAGGAAGAGATCGGCCTCCGCGGCGCACGCACCAGCGCCTACGGGATCGATCCGCATGTGGGTGTCGGCATCGACGTTACGCACGCGACCGATTGCCCGACGATCGACAAGAACCAAGAAGGAGACATCGCCTTGGGCCGCGGGCCGGTCGTGTATCGCGGACCGAACATGAATCCGATCGTGGTCGACCGCTTGTTCGATGCGGCGCAGAAGTTCGAGATTCCTTTCCAGGCCGGTGCGATCGGCCGGGCAACGCCTACCGACGCGAACGCCCTGCAGGTGAACAAGGCTGGCGTCGCCGCGGCACTCGTGAGCGTGCCGAACCGCTACATGCATAGCGGCGTGGAAACGATCGCCCTGGCCGACATCGACCATGGAGCGGAATTGCTGGCGAAGTTTGCCACCGAGTTGAAGGCCGATACGGACTTCACGCCGCGCTAAAGCGGTTCCCCAGATTGTTCGCACCCGCCGTCTTGCATGCCAGTCGGGCTGCCAATCGCCCCGTATGCGGCTGTGCCGCGGCCCTGGATGCAGCGCGTAACCGCTGGGCGGTGGTGCTTGCTCCGGCGTTTCTCGTCCTGGCACCCGCTTAGGCCGAGCCTTTCTCACGGCCTCTAACCCTCTATGCGCCAACGCGTTGCGCCGCCTGGCCCAGATTCTTCCCTTCCCGTTGTAACACATCCGGCGGCTCTCCGCTTGGCAGGGTGTAACAAACAACGGGAAACGCGAGAAACGGCAGAC
>JBGTJT010000646.1:0-9148 GCA_041744995.1 Pirellulales bacterium
ACTGGTCATTGGATGTAACTTTTTCAGAGGACGACAGCCGAATTCGCAAAGGAAACGGGCAACCGATCATGGCGCACTTTCGTCGCTTGGCCTTATCCATCCTCAAACGGGACACTTCGTTGAAAAAGGAGAGCCTACGCGGCAAACGATTGATTGCCGGCTGGAGTGATCGGGCGTTGCAGGGCATAGTCTTCGGGATTTAAGCAGTTTCCAAATGCGATTGCCCTGGCCAACAAACGACGTCCCAAACTACTTGCCTTACTGACCAAACCGCGACAGGTGGCTCGATTGGAGATGCTCGCCGCCTGCCGAAAACCGTCGGTAAATCGACCGGCAGTGCCATTCGTGAGCGGCACCTTTGTTCTTCTTTTTTCCTTTTTTCGAACCCGCACCTTTTTTTCCTTACTGTTTCTGGTTGACGACCTCCAGCGAGAGCCCCAGTTGGCAAAGCCGGGCAATCCAACCACCAATACGGTCGCGTCATCGCCAACGCACTCGGCGACGAATGCCGACCATTCGTAAAACCTCGATCATGACTGCAATGCCACGGGCACGGGCTTTTTTATTCCCTCCGAACAATAATAGGCCCGGAAGCGGTCCAACTGCTTGATGCGGTCGATGAGCGTGCGTTCCTGATCGGAACTGGCGACGTTTCTCGCCAACACCTTGGCATCCGCCTCGGTGAGTCGCAGGACCAGGTAATTGGCGATCGCCGAAAACAACGAAACGTTGAAGTCGCGGGCCTCTTGCGACGCCAGGACGAGCGAAATGCCGTACTTGCGGCACTCCTTTGCCATCGTAGGAATCAACTGCAAACGCGCCGCTCGATGGGCTTCGTCGAAGATCACCGCGTGCGTGATGCGGTCTTGAATTCCGCGGCGGAACATGTCCTTGTAGAGACCGTAAAACACCAGCGACGAGAACGCCTTTTGCAAGTTGTCGTTCTGCGTCGAGTGGATTCGTAGGACGACCGGTTGCTCGCTGTCCCAAAGACTCTCCTGCACGTCCGTCATTTGGAAGAAGCCGTAGTCATCGAGTTCTTCCAGCCGTGACAACAACGTCTTCAACCCGTGATCCGGCTTCGGCTCCGCACGAAGAATCTCGACAAAACGCGAAAACGGCGGCTCGGCCAACTGCAATCGATCGCCCGTCTGATCGTCCCAGCCGAGTTCGACGAAGCTGTCTTTAATCGACTTGAAAATGCTTCTTCCCTGAATGTCCCCCAGTTCCGGAAAGATCGCGGCAAACGTGTCCCGGACCGCTCCGGCGACGTCCAGATGCGCGATCGGTGACCTGCGGTCGATGACCTGCAGCGGATTGAATCCGAGCCCTTGAAAATCGATGAATCGCACCGAACCGACCAGCTGCTCAAGCTTTTCGTCAATATCCTGATGGTAAGAGAAAACAATCGGTCGTACGTCGAGATCAAGCATCTGTCGGCAGAGATTCAACAAGCATGTGGTCTTCCCCATTCCGGGAAGTCCGGCCACCAACAGATGAGGATTGCCTTTCACGGTCAATGGCCAATGCACCTCCGCGCCACTGTGAAGGTTCGTCCCCAAACAGACGGACGGCGTGATCTTAACAGCCTCTTCCGTGATTTCACCTGAATTCGATATAGCGGTTGGCGCGTCCGCGTCGGCGATCGCGTGATGTTGACCAGGACCGGTCGGTTTCTGGCCGGTCGTCTCAGTATCGGCTGACGAGGCCGTATTCAGATCGGGCGACTCCCGAGATGTCGTCATAACTGCCGGCTCCAACCTCGCAGGGCCGCCGGACTCGCGACGAAAATCGGCATCGGGACCGAAGAGAAAGATCCGTGTCTGCCAACCGGACGGCGTGATGTCCAGCGGCTTGTTTCCCGCGTATTCCGGACAAAACACCCAGCCGCGGTCGGCATTTTCAAGCGATGCGAAGGAATAGTCGGAACCTTTTTCGATCAGTCGATCGATTTCCACCAACAACGCTTCGAATGCCGTTTCCGAAAGTCCCTGACTGTCATCATCACTTGCATGCCGTCGCGCCTTGTCGGCGTAGAATCGCAGAACCCGCGCGAGCTTTGCTCGGCGGACGGCTCGAAACGAGGCACACACTTCGTCGGCCACGTACCAGTCTTCCCAGCGTTGCCGAAGCGATTCAACCTGCCGCCGAACGCTCTGCAGTGCATCCGGGCTGCGCGCTGTCCGCAGATGCCGTCGGTACTTCACTTCGGCAAAGCGAAACACAAGCCCCTTCCGCGGGACGAACGACACATAAATCAAGTCTGGCCGGCTTGCCTTATGTTCTTCGCCGACATCATTACCGGGATCGTCATCGTCATCGGGATTGGCCAATGTGTTTCTTGGCTTTTCTTGAACCGGAGGCAGCAAATCGCGGATATCGTCGACCGGCACGAAGAATCCGTTTCGGAGCGATGTCCAGCACTCATCGTCATCGGCAGCGTTCCGGCAGTTCGCTTGGCACATGGCTAAAGCAATCAGTTCCGCCGTCGGAGTCTTTTGTCCGGTCAGCCGAATTGCAAGACGCCCGCTGAGTTCTTTCAAATGCTCCAACAGGAACTCGGCATTCCGCCGACTGCGACTGAGTCCCATCTGATCAAGCGCGCCATCCAGCAGATTTCGCACTTCTTCGAGATTGCTGGTTGACGTAATCAGTTGCAGACACCCAAGATCCTCGCGCTCCGGGACACAGTCGATAACGTAGGCGTCATAGATCTCTCGGTTGTCTCGGGGTGAGTCGAAATACTCAATCCCGGCATTGCGATCGAGTGTGATCACCCAGTCGCACAACCGATGCAGTTCCCGGAGTCCATCGGCCTTTTCCGGTGAAATCTCCGTTCGCAGAATCGGAACGCCTTTATCTGCTTGAAGGTTGCGAGCAACGCAGCCCTGTATGACCTGCTGCACCTTGATAAGGCGTTCCGTATGCACGCGATCGGCCGGATGCTTTTCGCCATCCGTCGACCCGACAACAGTGCTCTGCCAGACAGGAGACGGAAGGCTGCGATAATCACGCTCGAAGAATGACATCAACCCAAATGCGAAAAACGGCCGACCAGTCGCGCTCGCTTCGGGTGGTTTGGGGAGAACGCGCGACTCAAACGTGTCAAACGCGACCGCGATGTGTGCCGCCGATTGCGGGTCGGGCTTGTCCTTGCGGGCCCATCGCAATCGCGGCAGAGTCATTCCGCCCGGCAGACTGGTTGATTCCAGCATCCACTGGTCGTCTTCGAGAACCACTCCGGCCCCGCTGCGGCGTTTTTCGCGCGCTTCCGCAATAAAGCGGCCGGCAACTCCGCGCTGACCTTCCGACGGATACAGTTCCAGCACGAACGACGGAGCTGTCGGCTGTGGCTCATCACCGGATTCGTCATCTGCCGCGATCCGGCGGCTTCGCTTCTGCACGTGGCCCAGCGACCGAGCGACAGTCAACCCGTCGCCCGGACGCAGCGCGTGAATGTGCAGCAGCTTGGACGTGTCGTGACATTCGATGTACTTCAAGATTTCGTTCCCGAGCACCTGAGCGCTCTGCTGGCCAACGGTCGGGGCGGAGTCGGCTAATTCGCTTTCTCCCAGTGCCCGTGCGAGGATCGCGATTGCCGCTTTCGGTTCGCGGTCGTCATCCGTTACCATGCCCACGGCATGGAAGCCGAGTGTGTCGGCAAACACAAACGTCTTGTCCACTTCCAGCCCCGGTAGAAACGCAGGAAACATGGCACTGTCCAGCAGCGCTAGTTCGTCGCGAACTTGCTTTGGCGTCACACCCTGTTCATACCGCGTGTGCAGAACGGGATTGTCATAGGCAACGTGCCACGCGACACGTAAGGGATGAGCCGGCAGGACGACCAGTCCGATCGTGCGACCCGACAGCGATTGAATCTCGACGGTGTTTGCCAGAGCCAGCGCGGGCTCGGCCTCATCCAGCAGCGCCGACCATGCCAACACGTATTCCTTGACGACCGTATCGAACACTTTCGCATATTGGTCGTAAATCTGGCCGACGCCTCCGCCGCACGTCCCAAGCTTTTCCGCCATGCGGCGGCTGGCGTTGGTCGCGCGATCCCAAAGCGACTGCCACAACGTCCCTTCGGACGCCTCGGGAGCAATGATCGGCACAAACTCCGGCACACCGGCGCGGGCCCCCGATGCGCGCACTTTCACCCGCCACCGACCAATTTCCCCACCGCGTGAAACCCAGCGCTGTTCGACTTCGTGAATCAACGGCGGACGAAACACACGAAAACTTTTTCCGCGCTGTGGCGTCCGCAGCACCACATAGCCTTTCGAATCCAACGGAAACGAATCTGTTGCCGACGCCATTGCCGTGACGGTGTCACGGTCGTCTAGCTCGATCAGACCCTCGCTGAAGGTCCGCATGATCTTTCCGACGCCGCTTGTTCCTTTGTCCGGTGGCGTCCCGAACCGGATGACAAACTCGTCGCTTTCCTGCTCCTCGACGCCGTCATCTCCAATGACCGAAACAACAATCTTCGCGTTGATGAGTGCGTCCTCGCTGAGCATCGAAAAGTCGTCGTCAGTGAAACGGCACTTTTCTTCCTTCTTCGCAGAGTGCGGAACGTCGTTCGACGCAAGGTCTTCATCCATGTCGGTGACAATTCTGACCTGATACTGCACGGCATCCTTTTCGAGGTTATCCGGCCGTGCTTTCCAGCGGATCTCCAGCTTGGCGTAATTCCCATTGGCGTCGGCTTTGGGATCGAGAATCAGCACCGGCGGCTCGCCTTCCGCTTCTTCGATCAGGCCGCTCCACTTGGCGAGTTTTCCCGGTCGAGTGCGCCACGGAACCAGCTCAATCTCCTGTATGATATGCGCCGCTCCTTCGAGCTTCAGCTCGTTCACCCACAGATGTCGATACGCGGCGAGTTCTTCCAGGGAACCCAGCAGCGGACGAGTGGCGGCCGAATGAAGAAAACGCTCCAGATCTATGCGCTGCTTTTCCGTCGGGTTCAACAACCTCAACGATTCAATCCGCTGCGACGGGGTCTGCCGGGATGAGACAGTCCCCAGCAGCCGATCCACGAACAGGCGCGAAACGTCCAGCGCATCGGTATTGTAAGGATCGTCTTCTTCTGGCCGCACGGGCCATAGGCCGAGCAGCCACAGCAGTTCGCCGGCTTGGCATTCGTGGGCGGACACGCGCACGTAATAGTCAAACTCCGTCCACGGCGAAATGCTGTAAAGCTGGCCGAATCCGCGGGCCTTCTTCACGGCCCGCTCCGCAAAGTCGCGAGCTTGTTTTCTCTGCCGATTCGTGATTTCCCGTGCCGCCAGACGTAACGCTTCTTTGAATAGCTCTGCCTCTTCGACTTCACGCGCGGCACTGTAGATTCCGTCCATTCCCGCGCCGGCACGAGACGTGTCGACCAGCAGCAGAATTGGATCTTTCTTGGATTCGCGAATCTCCACGGCCTGATCGGCCGTGATCGTTCGTTGACTGTTGTCTTCGAAGTCCGCAACCCGCCGGATCGTCCAGCCTTCCGGGACGAATTCCGAGTCCGTCGCAAGGTGCTCGACAACATCCGGCGTGAGGCAGCGGACGAACGCCATGGTGCCGGCGTCCAGACGGCCGAGAACTTTTTCAAAGGCGCGGCCGAGCAAGCTGGAATGTAGGGGTGTCCATGTCATGCGCCATCCTCCTGAGCCGGTTTGAACCGCGGCCTCAGATGCTTCATTGACTCGGCATCGTTGACGCCAACCAGCAGGCCCAGATCCCGCAGGCGGCGTTCAAGGATCGCGCGGTTTTCTCGGAGCAGATCGTTCGAAACCGTCAGTCCCGGTGGCACCGCATCGATACGGAAGCCGTGACGCTTACGGAGAATCCGAAGAAACTCCGCAAACGCCAGCGGCCGATAACCGCCTGAGCGGCCTGTCCGCAGGACGTGCAGATGGACAAGGTGATCGAGCACCGCATCGGTGAAGACGAGGGAGCGAACTTCGCGTTTCTTTCGCCCAGAACCTCCGGTCACTCGTGTTACAGATCTCTTCTTCGCAAGACCGTTGGGGCGATCGATCATCAGGCACGAATCTGCCAACGCAACCATCTGGGCGACTGTGTTCCCTCGTCCCTGCAGGAACGTCAGTGCTTCCGCCATTCGCCAGACCGGACTGTGCTGGTTACGATCGTTTTTCAGGATTTCCGCCGCCTCCTGATACTCGTCTTCAAACGCATCAGCGAGTTGCTGGGCGTGGCGTTCGAGATCACGATGGATATCGCGTGCCTCTTCACGACGGCTGTGCAACAGATCGCCCAACAGGTTGATCCACTCTGTTGCATACGGTCGAAATGCGATGTCGAGCTTTTTCAAAGTCGTGTCGAAGCGTGCTTCGTGATCCAGCAGCCGCAACGCCATGAGCACGACCGGCAGGCGTTCAATACGCCGCATGAAGTCGTCCATCGACTGCTCCGCTACCGCCCGCAACGGCCGATTCACGCCGTTGGAACAATCTATAAACAGTTCAACCGGTGTCTGTTCGCACTTCGCGCGGATGATGCCCGTATCGGCCCACTCGAACAGCAGTTCGATAACGCTGGTCAGAACCGTCGTCAGTCCGACGGCCATGCAGGCTTCGAGCATCTCGACGAATGTGTGACGCGGGATCGCATCCGCATAGCCGCGAATGAAACGGCGTAGGTCTTCGGAAAAGTGCCGCGCCGCCAGTTCGGCAATGGGCCGCTGATTGGAAATCCGGTCGCCGCCGCTTTCCTTGCCGCGAAGCTTGTCGGGGGCCTGTCCCAGTTGCTGCGCCACCCGAATCATCAGCAACTGGTCATTGCCGACTTCAGCGGTTTCATCGAAGCGATCCGATGTCCGACTACCAAGTTCGCCTTCCCGCGCAACACCTTTGTGAAATACCTTTAGCAACAGGTTCTCTTCAAACGCGCGTCCGACTGCAAACCATGTCTTGGCGCCGTCCGTGTTCTGTTCGACGTAAGAACCCTTCTGGTCGGCCAACATGGCAACCAGCATTTCCGGGACGTATCGCAGGTGAGCGACACGCGACGGCAAATCAACCCAGCTTGCCATGTAGTGCGGTGGTGCCACGCGGATGACCTGCTCCACTCGTCCCAATGCGCAATTCCTGTTTTCGAGGCAAAAAGAAAGCAGTAGGTCACCGAGAATTGCCCTTTCAACGTCGTCCCCGAACCCAGCGAAGGAATCCTCCTTGGCAAGCGTCGACGCAACGCGGTCGATCGTCGCTGATTTCTTCTTTTCACTCTCGGTGCCGTCGCCTCCAAAGGCTTCCAGAAAGCGCCCTTTTCCGCGACGATGACCAAAGCGGAACATGTAAAACATGGCCGGAAGCACCGCCGTTAAATCGAAATGCTGCACGGTGAGCGGCAGAACCTTTTCGTAGTTTGCTGTCCAGATTGCCTTCGTCATCCCCCGTCCGAGGACTTCGTCGACGATCGCTCTTGCCGTCTGGCCCGAACTTGTGCGGCTCATGATATCACCTCCGCCGAGATCGGGCTGATCTCCAGTTTCTGCCGGACGCCTTCCGGTGTGTCATGAATGACGGCAGCGACCCGATAGAGCTGCTCGTCCTGCATGGGATTCCATGCAAGCAGTTCCCGCTCGTCCTCGCGGACCAGTCGCTGCACGAAGATCGAAAGATGTGCGAACGTGTCGTCGGTCGAGACGTCACCCAACTGATAACCGTCAGCCAGTTCCAGCAGCAGTTGGAACAGCTCCGCACCGAGCAGCAGCCGTTCTTCATTTCCGTCGCGGTACCGGTAAATCAGTGCCAACTGCCGATGCAACCGTTCGATCCCTTCCGTTTCTGGCGGCAAAACGGGGTCCAGTCGGAAGTTTTCCAGCGGCTTTTCGACCCAGAACGCGGTTTCCGTCGGAGTTCGAGGAGTAATGCGCAGCGGCACGACACCGGCGCGTTCAAACGCCTTCGGCGGCAGATCTTCCAGCCGTGAGATTCCGGCACAGAGCCGACGTGTGATATCGGCAAGTTCCTCCGTACCGCTGATCAGCGGTACGCGGCGGAATCGACGAATATGGCTGCCACGGGCGAGGTCGAGTGCTTCGGTCGATTCCCCGGTGTCTGGAAGCACCTGTTTCAGGTCGCTTTCGGTCCATTCAAAGAACGCTCTCCGCCGTGCGGATTCCAGAGGCAAACCCGGATAGCGGGGCGTCGAACGCGAACCGTCGATCACCGGCTGGCTCAGCAGATACCGGTCGATCTGCGGATGCGATTCCAGAGCTGGGTCGAAGCGAGCCAGTTCCCGCAGGACTTCGCCCTGCCGCGCCGGCGAATCGGCGGCGAATGCTCGATCCCAGTACGGCAGCGATTGTTCGTCCGTCCCGGCGTGGTAGTCATCGCAGTAGTGAATTCCGAAGAGGACGTAGACCAACGCAGCTCGCAGTTCGCGAACCGTGATGTGTGTTTCGCCGCGCAAATGCACTGCCTGCAACGCTTGAAACAACCGCTCGCGCGCCCGACTGCGAATATTGACTTCCATCCGCTCGGGAAGGACATCCGGTCCAAAGACTCGTGCGGCGCGGTACACCTCGCAGCGATCTTTGGCGGAACATGAAAGGCACGGACTCCACACTTTTTCCGCGTCAGGGCCGCCATAAAGTTGGTCAAGCAACCGATGTAGAAAGTCCGTCTCGATTTTCTGATTGTTGGACGTGATACCTCCGACAAGCGAGCGCTGATTAAGGCTGATAAACCGAATGAAGGATTCCTGCACCGCCGCTTCCTGTTGGAGCAACGAGTCCAATTCTTCCGTCAGCGGCGTTTCCCCGTGGCGCTCGTCGTACCCTTCGATCCATTCGAGCAGACGACCGTCGTTGATCGCCAGCAGATGGACGATGTCCTGAAACGGCGCTTCCTGTTGAAACGGACCCAGGAATTCGTCCAGCAGTTCGTCCGCTGACTTGCCTTTCCACGCTGCGGAGCCATCCAAATTCATGCGGATCGTCGGACCGCCAGACACCTTGCCTTCCAGGATTCTCTCGGCAGACGGATGTCGTCCTAGTGCTTTGTTCCAATTCGATTTTCGGGTTGGTGGTTAAGGATTTTAGGGTAGACAGTTTTTAGTTTGCAGCGGGCGTCGTCAATCCGCATCTGCCAATCGACGGTGCGTTGCTTGATGCTAACGTCCAGCGCCCATG
>JBGTJT010000647.1:0-11063 GCA_041744995.1 Pirellulales bacterium
CACGCCGAACAGCACGTCGAGCAACTCGCTGCGGCCGGCGCCGACCAAGCCGGCCAGGCCGACCATTTCACCGGCGCGGATCGAAAAGCTGATCGCATGCTCCGGATGCTCGGGCGTGAAAATGCGTTTGACCTCCAGCGCTACGTCGCCCAGGGGACGCGGCTGGCGATCGTAGAACTGCGCGATATCGCGGCCGACCATCATGCGGACCATCGTGTCGCGATGGATTTCCTCTTTGGCCAGACGGCCGGCGTTTTGGCCGTCGCGGAGTACGACGACCCGATCGGCCAACTCCTTCACTTCGCCCAATCGATGCGAGATATAGATGATCGCCACGCCCCGATCGCGAAGCTGCTTGACCATCGCAAACAGCCTCGCCGTTTCGTGCTGCGAGAGACTGGAAGTCGGCTCGTCCATGATCAGCACCCGCGCGTTCACCGAGATCGCCTTGGCAATCTCGACCATTTGCTGGCGGCCGATGGTGAGGGTGCGGACGACGTCGTAGGGGGAGACATCCAGGCCGAGCGAATCGAGCAGAACCTGCGATTCGCGGGCGATCCGCCCCTTGTCGATAAGGCCCCAAGTGCGCGGCTCGCGGCCGAGGAAGATATTCGCGCCGACGTCGAGATTGTCCGCCAGGTTCAGTTCCTGATGAATCAGCGCGATGCCGCAATCGAGCGCCTGCTGCACAGAGTCGAATCGCACTGGCCGGCCGTCGACCAGGATTTCACCCTCGTCCGGCGGTTGCACGCCGGCGAGGATTTTCATCAGGGTGCTCTTGCCGGCCCCGTTTTCGCCAAGCAAGGCGACGACCTCGCCCGGATGAATATGCAGATCGACGCCCCCCAAGGCCCGCACGCCAGGGAACCGCTTGGTAATGCCGCGCAGTTCCAGCAATGCAGGTTCGGCGGCCGCGTACTCGGCGGAGGCGTCGGGCATGATCGTTACATCTCGTTGGCGCGCTGCGGTCTTATTTTTTCGCCGCAGCGCCGCCGCCGGTGCGCTCTTTTAGTTCCTGCTCGAACTGATCGACGTTGTCCTTGACAATCAGCTTGGCGGGAACCGGGATCACCCCGTCCTCCGGTATGATCGAACGGTCGCCGCCATTGAGCTTGTGCAATACCTCGATCGACTTGTAGCCGTACATGTAGGGATCCTGCACGACCGTTCCTTCCACGTAGCCTTCGCGAATGCCTTGCAGGGTGGCGGCGTTCTCGTCAAAAGCCACGATCTTGATCTCGTTGAGCTTGTCGGCCTGCTTGAGGACGTCGATGATCTTGGGTGGATTGTACTCGAACAGCCCCACCATGCAGTTGACGCCCGGATGCAGCGCGAGCGCTTCCTGCACGCGGTTCTTGGCCTTAACCTGATCGCCGCCGTCGGTATACGTACCCAGGATGGTGTACTTGTCCCCTTCCAGTCTTGCGTCGGGCGAATCGTAGCGGGTGGCGTCATGGTCGCGGCCCAGCAGATGGTCGATCACGCCTTGCCGTCGCTGCTTGGCGTTGAGCTGCTCCAACTTGCCGACGAAGATAATTACTTGGCCGCCGTCGGGAATCGCCTGCTCGACCAACTCGCCGCACATCCGACCGGCATCGTAGTTGTTCACGCCAATGTACACTTCGCGGGGGCTGTCCGGCGCGTCGGAATCGTGCGTGATGAGGATGGTGTTGTCGGAGATTCGTTTGAGCAGATTGCCTTGGTTGGCCGGATCGATGGGGCTGATCGCGATGCCGTCGACCCCCATGGTGAGCAGATCGTTGACCATCCGCTGCTGCTCCTCCACGGCGCCGGAGGGGGGCATCTTGATCTCGACGTTGACGCCCAAATCCTCGCCGGCCTGCCGGGCGCCCGCCTCGCCGATCTTCCAGAAGTCGGCGACCACATTGGTCACAAACCCGTATGTCGGTTTGTCGTTATCGCTGCCTGAATTGCAACTTGCTAACGGCAGCAGCAGACACGCAAGCAACGAAACAACAAATAATCGCCGGACCATCGAGAATTCTCCGCAATGGATGGGAGTTGTGACATGCACCGGAGCCGCGTGGCGAAGGGTCAGCGGAAACCGATGGAAACAACTGATTTTAGAGTTGCCAGGCTTCCCGCACAAGTAGTTTCTTAGCGAAGTTAAGAATAGGCGTGAGGCTTGAGGCTTGAGGCTGGAGGCTTGAGGTTTCAGCGCCCTAAACCTCACGCCTCAAGCCTCACGCCTCCCCCCTACCCCACCGGCTGCGGGCGCGGTTCGATTACCGGCGGCTTCCGTCGCCTTGTTTCGTCGCGATCGCCCATTCGCAGTAAGCGAACCAGAAACGACTTAACGTCCATGAACAGGCTGAACAGCGTCGGCACCAAAAACAGCGTGAAGATGGTCGACACGATCAAGCCGCCGAGCACCACCGCGCCGAGGCCGCGATACAACTCGCTGCCGGCGCCGGGCATGATTACCAGCGGCAGCAAGCCCAGCACGGTCGTGCTGGTGGTCATGAAAATGGGCCGAATTCGACCGCGAACGCTCTCGGCGATGGCGACCGAGGAGCCCATGCCGTCCTCGCGCATGTGGTTGAGCGCTTGATGGATGATCAGAATCGGGTTGTTGACCACGGTTCCGATCAAGATCACAAACCCGAGCATGGTGAGGATGTCGAGCGGTTGCAGCACGAACAGGTTCAACAACGCCAGCGCGGCGATGCCGCCGACGGCGCCCAGCGGCACCGACAAAATGATCACAAACGGATAGAGCCAAGACTCGAACAGCGCGGCCATCAGCAAGTAGGTGATCAACAGCGCCAGTACCAGGTTCCACTTCAGCGCGTCCCAAGTCTCGGCCAGCTTATCGGCGGTGCCGCCGAGCGACACACGATAGCCCCCTTCCAATATGCCGTTCTCCCGCATAGGCAGCACGATCTGTTCATTGATCCGATCGACCGCTTCACCCAACGTCATACCTGGCCCTGGGGCGAACTCAATCGTTACCGCCCGCTGCCGCTCCAGGTGATTGATTTGCTCCGGACCGCTCGACATCGTGACGTCCGCCAAGGCCGCCAAGGGGACTTGCCGTCCGCTGGGCGTAGAGATCGGCAAGGCTCGCAGATCCTGCGTCCGGCTCAGGAATTCGCCGGAACCCATTAAGGTGAGATCGATCTTATCGCCACCCAAGTAGTAGTCGCTGGCATAAGCGCCGTCGACCAGTGCATTGACCGTGTAGCCGAGATCGGTGCGGCTGACGCCCATGTCCTTGGCGTGTTCCGGCTTGGCATTGACGTGCAGTTCCGGATTGGAGAGATCCAAGCTCGGCACGGGCCGCATCGAGGCAATTTCGCCACGAGTGGCGTCGAATGTCTCGCCTAGCTTACCCATGGTCATGCCGCCCAGCATCACCAGCTTCTCCAATTCCGGTCCGGTGAATTCCACGTCGACCGTCTTGCCAGCCGCTAAGCCGCGACTGAACAAGCTGGTCTGGAAGGCGACCACGATCGTGCCCTCGAGTTCCCTTCCAACTTTCATAATCAACGGCGGCAACTCGCCGCTGCGGAGCGGATCGTGCGCCCGTGCGCCGAGAAATACTTGCCGGTTGCGTGCGACAAAGAAGAAGTCCTCGATCACGGGGAAATCGAGATCCTGCGCCTCGGGAGAATCGGGATCGACGTCCCAGTACGGCTTCATCGCGGTCTCCAGGCGTTCTCCCATGCCCAGCAGTTCCGGCAGGTTGTAGCCGGGCGGGGGCAATACCAGGCCGATTGCCAGATTGCGATTGCCGTTAGGAAGATACTCCGGCGGCGGCGCCATCAAGACCGTGCCGCCGACCGCCAAAGCCAGCAGTATCACGACCAGTGCAATGCGGCGAATCGTGCCCCGCAGCAGCCAGGTGTTGATGCCGACGACCCCTTCGATGAACGTGTTGCCGACCCAGTCGAAGCCGCGACCGATGGGGCCAAGCGACTTGACCAGTCGGCGCGGCTTCGAATGCGAACGTTTCGCCGCTTCGACGCTGCCCCCCTCGGCCGGTTCCGCGGTGACTGGGGGCTGTTCTTGCTCGTCACGGCCTGGCTGGCCGTTGCCGTTTCCGTTGCCGTCTCGGGGAGCGGGAGCGGAGTCGTGGTGCGTCGTGGAGCGGAGGCGGTTGGTGTGCGGGGTTTCCCGCCGCAGTTGACTCTCGGCGTGTGCAGCCTCGTGCGCGGCGCGTTCGTCCTCGCTCCGGGTGCGCAAGATTCGCGAAGCGGCCACCGGAATCACCGTCACCGAAACGATCAGCGACAGCCCCACGGCCGAACTGATGGCCAGTGCGATATCGCGGAACAACTGGCCCGCTTCCTGCTCGATGAACAGCACCGGCAGGAACACCGCCAGCGTGGTCAAAGTGGAGGCGATCACCGCGCCCCACACTTCCTGCGTCCCCTTGACCGCGGCATGAAACGGATGCTTGCCCATCTGCCAGTGGCGATAGATATTCTCCAAAACGACCACCGCGTTGTCGACCAACATACCCACGGCGAACGCTAGTCCGGCCAGCGAGATTACATTCAGCGAGCGTCCCATCAGGTTGAGCATCAGGAACGTGCCGATCAAGCTGACCGGAATCGCCAAGGCAATCACCAACGTCGAGCGACCGCTGCGGAGATAGACCAGCAGCACGGCGATCGTCAGCACTCCGCCGAGGAAGATGTTCGACCGCACCAGTCCGACCGCCGAATAGATGTAGTCGGTCTCGTCGTACACCTGGGTCAGTTCCACGCCGTTGGCCGGCAGCAAGCTTTCGTTCAGTTCGCGATTTTTCTCGCGCAGGCCGTCCATCACGTCGAGCACATTGGCGCCGGTCGTGCGGAGCACGTTGACCGCGATGCAATCGGTGCCGAACCGCCGCACCACGCTGTCGGGCTTCTTGTATCCCAGACGCACCTCGCCGACGTGCCTAACGTAGACCGGCGCGCCGTTGCGATGGGCGATGATCGTGTTGGCGACCTGCTCCTGGGTGGTGTACTTGCCGATCGTGCGGACGACCCAGCGGCGCTTGCCTTCCCAGATGTCGCCGCCGGAGGTGTCCTTGTTTTCCAGGCTCAGCGCGTCGCGGACGTTGGCGATCGTCAAGCCGCGGGCGGCCAGCTTGTCGGGATCGACCACCACCTGCATCTCTTCTTCCTCGCCGCCAATCACGTTGGAGTTCGACACGCCGGGCACCCGCTCGAACTCCGCTTCGATGAAGTCCTCGGCGAACCGCTTCATCTTGGCCACGTCGACCGTCGGAATCAGCGGCTTGACTTCCGGATGCTCGAGCGCCATGCGGCGCAGCCGCAGCATGGCCAGACCGCTGCTGCGGCTGTTGCGCACCCGTTGCAATTGATCGGCAAGATGCGGAAACCGCTTTTCATATTCCTGGTACTCCTCGACCGACGGCGGCTTGGGCGCCAGAATAAACCACGCGATCGGCGAATCGGACGAACTTGACGTGCTGATCACCGGTTGTTTGGCGTCGATCGGATAATCGCGGACTTGATTCAGCCGGGCATTGACCTTGACCAGCGCCTGGTCCATGTTGGTGCCGACCTGAAACTCCAGCTTCACCTCGCCTTGGCTGTCTTTCGCCTCGGAGGTCATCTTGGTGACCCCCTCGACGCTGTTCAACTGCTCCTCCTGCTCCAGGATGATCTCCGTCTCGACCTCTTGCGGCGTCGCTCCCGGCCAATTCGTCTGGATGGTGAGCGTGGGGATCTCCACTTCGGGCGTCAGTTGCATGGGCATCCGCAGCAAGCCGATGAAGCCAAACAGAATCAGCAGCAGCACGCCGACGGCGACCTTGACCGGATTGTGGACAAATGCGTCGATAAGATTCATAGGATTCGTCCCTGTTGAGCCGTGTGGCAATCCGCGACGTTACTGCTCGCGCCGTTCGGCGATCACGACCGACCCGCCTTGCTGCAAACGCTCGTTGCCGCGAATCACGACCAAGTCTCCCTCGCGGACTTCGCCGGTAACCATCACATGGCCGTCGCTTTCCAGGCCGGTCTGCACGGGCACCGGACGAGCATTGCCTCCGCCGCCGTCGGACGATGGATCGACCACGTAGACCATGGGCGATTGGCCGCCGAGCACCAGCGCGTCTTTGGGCACCAGCACCTCGCTGCCGCGCCCCCCTACGCCCAATTGCACGTTGGCGAACATCCCCGATTTCAGAAGCGGGCCGTGTTCGGTAATTTCGTTACGGAGCCGAATCTTCACCGGAAAACTGCGCGACTGTAGATCGGCCTGCGGAATGATGGACGAGACCCGCCCCTCCAGGGTTCGCCCATCAAGACCGGCCACCCGCACAATGGCCGGCGCACCGATCCGAACCGCATTGATGTACTTTTCGAATACCACCACCTGCACGTCGACTTCGTCCACCTCGATGACCTCGGCCACCGGATCGCCCTGACGAACCCATTCGCCGATTTCGGTATGCTCGGCGCTGATATACCCGTCGAAGGGGGCCACGATCGTGTGCCGGGCGATCTCGTCTTCGAGCCGGGCCACCTCCTCCTGTTGCGCCAACAAGGAAGCCTGGGCCTTGGCAATCTCTTCCTCGCGGGGGCCTTCCTCGACCAGTTCATGCGCGCTGCGGGCCGCCACGAATAATCGCTCCGCCTGGCGATTGCGCATCACGGCGTCGGCCAACTCGTCGGCGGTTGCTCCGCCGCGGGCTTCGGCCAACCGAATCCGTTTGATGTTCGACTTGGTGTATTCATACAGCGCCTCGGCCGCATGCATGCGGGCCTCGGACTCGGCAATCTCTTGTTTGCGCGCCCCCCGCTGCAGTTGCAGCAATTCTTGATTTAGCGCCTCGGCCGTCGCTTGGGCGCCGTTCCGCATGATCTCCAGCCTGCGAGTCCGCAACTGAGCGAGCGTGTCGCCCCGGTTGACGCGATCCCCTTCGTTGAGTGGATAACTCAGCACGCGCCCGTCAACCGGACTGCCCACCACGCTGGTTCGAGTCGGCATCACCGTGCCGACGAAATCGACGCGGACGGCAATCTCTGACTTGCGAGCCGGGGCCACGACCACGTTGGCCGGTCCGCGGCCCGGCTGCCCCAACGCAACTTCGGCGGAAAGCAATCCGGCAAAAAACAAAACTGCCGCAGACAGCGGGACCATTCGAATCGGCATGACGGTCTCTCGGGACAAAATTGGGATGGTGGCAGACTCGTCTCGCTGCACCGCCTGCCAGCGGCGCCGCCAACAACGCCTTTGCAGAGCGGCGCCCGCCTCACGTCCGGCGATACCTAACCCGCCTGCTACAGGGGTCTTAGGGAAGGCAACTCGGTCACTTCTGAGAGGGCCGCCCCGAATGTGCGGTGGGACTGCGGTAATTGCTTAGCCTACTAACCTTTTACTATAGGCAGGCAACCCGATCTGGTCAACATTCGACCCTATTAGCGAATCGCCTGTTTGAGCTGCTTCACCTCGCTGGCTTGCGGCAATTCCTTGTAGTAGGTATCCAGCGGATAGCAACCGGAGATCAGCCCGTTGCGCGGGGCGGTGGTGCAATCGCTAAATGTGCGGCAGATCAACTTGCGGGCCAACGGGATGCCGGCGAGCGTATCCTGCGGTAGCCGCGGATACGACAGCACCATTCGGCCCAGCCCGACCGAGTCGATCCAGCCGGCACGCACCACCGCCTGGGCTACATGCGGCAGATAGTCCTGCAAATAGGAGTAGCCGGTGCCGACCATCACCAACTCGGGCGCCGCCTGCTTGCAGCGCCGGGCCGCGTCGATCTGCCGCTCCACGCCGACCAGCGGATCCTCCGGCGGCTGGTAGCCGTCGCTGGGCGGAAAGATCGCCGGCCGCTGAATGTGCGGATTGTAGTAGGGGCTGCCAGCCGACAGGTTCACGGCCGCAACGCCCAACGCCTGGAGTGTATGGAGCAAGCGAATCGGTTCGGCGAGGTCCATCTCGCCAGGCGATTGTTCGTCGACGCCGAAGCCAAATTCATACGGCGTCTCGAACGGCATCGGTCGGCCGACGTCGCGGCTGGTCGCATACGGAGGCATGTCAAAGATGCTCAGCCGCACCAAGACGTCCAGCTCTGGTATTTCCGCCTGGATCCGCTCGATGATGGTTCGCAGCAGCCGCGTGCGGCCGTCGAAGTCGCCGCCGAACTTGCCGGGTCGCCGCCGGGCGCTGAGGAACTCGTGCAGCAGATAACCGTGGCATGCCTTCACGTCGACGAACCGAAAGCCCACCTCGTGGGCCAGCCGCGCGGCGGCGACGTAGGCGTCGATCAGCCGCTCCAAATCGTCGTCGCTGAACACGACCGAGGCGTCGTCGGGGTCGATACCGAACTTGGCGTCCAGCAAGGGATGGTGGTAGGCAATTCGCGGTTCTAGGTTCTTGCTATTGGGGCGACAAAAACGGCCCGAGTGCGTGAGTTGCAGGCCGACGAACAGATCGTCGGTCGCGCCGATCGATTCGCAATGCGCCGCCAACAATGTGTCGAGCAGTTGCCGCAGCCCGACGCGATTAGACTCGACGGCCAGTGTCTGGTTTGGATTGGCGCGTGCGTCGGGCCGCACGGCGGCGGCTTCGCCTCCCCATATCCATTTGGCGCCGCTGAGGCCGAAGTTCCGCCAGCGACGCAACGTCTGCTCGCTCGGCGAGCCGTCGCGGCCGGCGTCCCAACCTTCCATCGGATGAATGCACCAGCGATTGCCGACGCGAAACCGCCCCACCGCAAGCGGCGCGGCCAACGGCGACCCCTGCTCGGCGGTAAGAACGGCCTCGTCGACCGGGACGTCCAACTGCAACGCCCGCAATCGCTGGCGGAGCGCCTCGGGCGTTTTAAGCTGCGCGATCTTGGGATAAGAAGTCATGAAAAAAACGCCTGCCACAGTGAGACAGAAAGATAAAACAGGGAACAGAAAAATAATGAATGCGACCGTTCCGTCGATTCCATCTCTCTCGATAGCGCAACTTCAAGCCGCGGGGAGCGGGTTCAGCGTGACGGTGTCACACCCTCATCTCGAGGCCGAAATCCGGGGCAAGTTGCTTGAGTTTGTCGAATTGCTCCTGCGTCGGGTGGGGCGTCGGATCGGCGGGAGATTCCAGCAGCGTGCCAACCTGCTCGAACAGCTTCTCCATGCCCGCCGGAGCGACCAGAATCAGCATTTCAGCCGGTTGCTCTGTTTCGTTCTTGAACTCATGCGGGGAGTCGGCCGGCACATGGACGAACGTTCCGCCGCCGGCAACGTGCCGCTGGCCGTCTGCTGTGAACGTGACCTCGCCGCGGAGAACGTAGAACGCCTCGTCCTCTCGGGTCTGCACATGCGGCGGCGGGCCTCCGCCCGGCTCGACGGTGGCGTGCCACAGCGCGTATTTTCCGTCGGTGTCTTCCCCCTCGACAAGGAAGCGGTACTTGTCGCCCACCACGGCGATGGTCTTTCCTTCGCGGGGCCAAACCATTTTGTACGGCGGCGAGGGCTGCGGCGCATCGTCGGGCGGATCGAGTTCGACGTGGTACTTCGGCGCGAGCTTTTCCATCGCGCGGCGTTGTTCCTTGCCGAACATGATCAGCGTTTCCTCCGGCTCGACCATCCCCTCCCCCACCTCGAACTGAAACCGTTCGAAGCCGGCCGGCGCGACGACGATCAGCAGTTCCGCCCGCGTCGATCCCGAGTTGCGGAACGTGTGCGTGGCGCCCCCGCGGATATTGATAAAGGCCCCTTCCGGCACCACGACGGAGTCTCCGGCGGCGGTAAACGTGACTTCGCCGGCAAGTACGTAGAAGCCTTCATCGAACGCGTGTCGGTGGGGCGTCGGTTCCGATCGGCCCCCGCAAACGGCTCGCGAGAAGGCGTAGCGGTCGGCGGTGTCGTCTCCCACCGCGAGGTATTCGACCGGGGCGTCCAACCAGGAAAGAAATCTACCACCCTGTGGCGGAATCACGATTGCCTGTCGTGTGGCCATGGTAAAACGCCCTCGGAGGAAAGATCAGTTGAGAAAAGTCCGCGCTCGGCAATTTTTGGGGCGCAGCCAAGCCGCTCTGTCGATTTTACGGCGCAGCCAAGCTATGATGATAGTAGCCGGCAACGGAAAGTTGCGGAAATTGAACACGCCCTAGCCACAGGAGATTGCCATGAGGATCATGCCTTGGATCGGATCCGCTATGCTGACGTTGGCGGCCTGCTTTGCCGCGACGCCGGCCGTGGCAGTCGAGTTGAAGGTGAACGACACCGCCCCCGACTTCAACTTGCCGGGCACCGACGGCCAAATGTATCGCCTGTCCGATTTGACCAAGAACCACGTCGTCGTGTTGGCGTGGTACCCCAAAGCGTTCACCGGCGGATGCACGGCCGAGTGCAAGGCGCTGCGTGACAGCGGCAAGGAATTGGCCAAATACAACGTCGTTTATTTCGCGGCAAGCTGCGATACGACAGAGAACAACAAGGCGTTCGCCGAATCTCTGGAGTTGAACTTTCCGTTGCTCTCGGATCCCGACAAGCAGGTTGCAACCAGCTACGGCGTGGTCGACGAAAACCGGCTGGTGCCGCAACGGTGGACGTTCTACATCGGCGCGGACAATAAAATCCTCGCCATCGACAAGGAAGTACAACCCCACAGCGCGGGCGAGGCCGTGGTGGCCAAACTGCGCGGATTGGGAGTGGACGAGAAATAACGCATGCTCGTTCGGCCGGCATGCGCGCTACGCCGCATGCCAAGTTTTAGGCGATCAGCCGCTCTTCGATGATTGCGAAGATGCGCTCGGCCACGTATTCCTTGGCGCCGGCGATCTCCGCGAGCACGTTGCCGGCCCGGTCGAGCACCTCCACCTCGTTGTTCAGGGAGTGCATCGCCTGGGGGCCGTTGAGCACCATCAGATCGCACAGCTTCTTTTCCATCTTGGCGAGCGCCCGTAAGCGTGCATCGTCGGTTTCCAGCGCGAAGCCGACCATCCAGCGATCTTGCTTGTCGATTCCCAACGAGGCGACCACGTCGTCCGTTTCGATCAGGCGCAGCTCGATCGGCTGGCCGGTTTTCGACATCTTCTGTTGGGCGACGCGTTCGGGACGGTAGTCGCACGGCGCCGCCGCTCC
>JBGTJT010000648.1:0-2075 GCA_041744995.1 Pirellulales bacterium
AAGAACACGAGTTGAATTGATACGAATCCGACATGCCACTGTTGTACTGATCTACCTGATTATTGTCGAACCAAAAAATTCACAGGCTCTGACCCCTGAAACCTCAAACCTGCCCCCTCACAACTCGTACAACGGCGACAACTTGTCGCGCAGGTAGCGGACGAGCGGTTCGTGCGAGAGTGGCTGGCCGGTGATTTGTTCGACCAGTTCGCTGGCGGTGTAGCGTTTGCCCACCGCGTGAATCTTGCGATTGAGCCACTGCCGTAGCGGAGCGAACTCGCCTGCGGCGAATTGTTCGTCGAGCGGGCCGATGTCGGTTTCGGCCTGCTCGTAGAACTGGGCCGCGTACAAGTTGCCGAGCGAATAGGTCGGAAAATAGCCCAACGCACCGAAGCTCCAATGCACGTCCTGCAGCACGCCTTGGGCGTTGGTCGGCGGCGTTATGCCCAGGTACTGCTCGTATTTCTGGTTCCATGCTGCTGGCAGGTCGTCCAACGGCAACTCGTCGGCGAGCAGCAACTGTTCGAGCTCGAAGCGGACCAGGATATGCAGGTTGTAGGTTGCTTCATCGGCTTCCACGCGAATCAGCGAGGGGCGGACGTCGTTGATCGCGAAATGGAATTCCTCGCGGGTCACGTCGACCAGCGCGTCGGGAAACGCCTCTTCCGCCAACGGAAAGAAGTACCGCCAAAACGCCTCGCCGCGTCCAACTTGATTTTCCCACATCCGCGACTGCGATTCGTGAATCCCCAGCGAGATTGCTTCGCCGATCGGCAAGCCGAACTCCTCCGGCGGCTGGCCTTGCTCGTAGATGCCGTGTCCCGCTTCATGCAAGGTGCCGAAGAAGGCGGTCGGAAAGAAGTGGCCGTCGTAACGGGTCGTCATGCGGCAATCGTGCGGGCCCATGCCGGAACAAAATGGATGCGTCGTTACGTCGAGCCGCCCGCGTGAAAAATCGAATCCAATCCGCTCGGCCGCTCTCTTGCCGAACGACTCTTGTGCCGCGACCGGATAGCCGCGCGCCAGCAGTTCCAGCTTGGGTCGGCGACGACTGGCGGCGATTGCCTCGACCAGCGGCACCAACTGCTCGCGCAGTCCGAGCAGCACGCGTTGGACGTTAGCGGTTCGTTCGCCCGGTTCGTAGTCGTCCAGCAGCGCGTCGTAGGGTGTCTCCTCATAGCCGAGCGCTTCGGCCTCTTGGCGCTTGAGATTTAACAGTGTCGCCAGCGCTGGCTGAAATAGCGCAAAATCGTTCTCCCGCCGCGCCTTCTCCCACGCCTGCTGTCCGCGGACGCTCGCCCGGGTGAGCGCCTCGACGAGCGTTTTGGGCAGCTTCACCCGCCTGTCGCGGCTCCGCTTGAGTTCGCGGATGTTGGTGGCGGCGTCGCTGTGCGGATCTTGCATCAGGTCACCGGCGGCCAGTTCCTCGAGCCAATTACCGTACTCGGGATCGGTCACCCGATCATGCATCAGGCCGCTGAGCAAGGTCATCTGCTCGACCCGATAGTCTCCTTCGGCCAGCGGCATCATCGTCCGCTCATCCCAACCGAGCAAGCTGCTGATGGAACCGAGCAACGCCGTTTGCCGGGCGTGCTCCAAAACGCGATCGAGCGTGGTGGTGGAACTGGACACGGGATCGGCCCTGCGGTGCGAGGAAAGCGGTTATTCTATACCGCCAGCCCCGGCAGCGAAACGTAGGCCCCTTAAAACCCCAGATTGGATTCGATCTGGCGGGTCTTTTCGTTCACGCCCCACTTGCCGCCAGAGTCGTCTTCTTGCTTCCGCATCGACTGGCCGAATTCGCCAAAACTGGAGTCGTCGAAACGACCGTCCGGTTCCAGCGATTGGCAACCAAGCGATACGGGCAGCAGCAGGCAGGCGAGACCAACGGCCAAACGAACGTGGCGAGCAATAGACATGGATGGAATCCCGGCGGACAATAACGAACTGCGGTTGGGCCGCAGATATTGCTCGAATCGCCAAGCACTGTCCAGATCAATTGGTTCGCCAGGAGGATTTCTCGTGCTCGATGTACTCGTCATCGCCCCGCACCCCGACGACGCCGAACTTGGCAT
>JBGTJT010000649.1:0-6927 GCA_041744995.1 Pirellulales bacterium
GCCGGTGCCGCCGCCCTCGGCGGCGGTCAGGAATTGGATACCTGCCGATTCGCTTTTCGCTACCACGAATATTTCATAATCCGAGTTGGCAATTTGGATGCCGCCCAGCGCCGCGCCGGGGATATTAAGATGATCGTTTTCAATTGGGTTGAATTGGACCGCCGGCAGGCCGTTGATGGCACTGGGAACCAGCGACGGTGAGATCCCCGGCGTGGCGTGATTGCCATTAAACGAGTGATCGCTCCATCGCGTCACGTCCGTACCGCTGGTCACCACATCGCCATCCGCCTTTAGCCAGGATTGCAAATCCGAGGTAGGCACAGGCTGCACACTTGCCGAGCCGTACAACTCCAATTCATCGATTGCGGTACCACCCGGTACCAGCAGTCGAACACCGGTCGCCATCAGCGTGCCACTGGTCTTGGCAACATCATATTCGTGGCGGTAAAACGCGGTGAATAATCCCCCCACGATAGTATCGTCGCTGCTTTGATAGTCCAGCGTGCCGATCGAGGTCCAATCGGTCGCCGTCGCGGGCGTGACCGAGTTGGTGATTTGCACCGTGTACAAGCCGAGGGATCGATCGGTGAACTGTCCGCTAAATCCGCCCGCTGAATCGCCGTTGGCGGTACTCATGCCGTTGTCGCGACTCCAGGCCAAGGAATTCAAATCGTACTGGCCTCCCAGGTCGATTCCGACCCAAGGGTTGACGTCACCGACAGCAGAAATCCAACTAGATACGTTTCCATAAGTACCGTTGTTGACGTTGCCGGGCACGTTATGCGGCGGGCCGCCAAAAAAGCTCGACTGAATCTGCGTACCCACCATTGTCGACAGGTTCATCGGTGCGGGTGCCGGCCCGGCGTCGGTGTGAAAGTCGCCATCATTGCCGTCCCAAGTAATACTGAAGCCGGCCGACGGGCTGATCACGACTCCGGCGAAGGCGACGGGCGAGCCGACTGAGAGCAGAACGAGTGCGGTCGCGACGGCAGGGAATATGCCTGGTTGAGATTTCGTGTTCATGCGTGTTACTTCCTAAAAGATGAGAAAGGTAAATTTGTTCATAGGGCGTTGCGAGTAGCGTCGGCAAATGATACGTCTCACGACTTGTCTGGTGTAGCGTTCTCCTGCGGTAGATTGAGCCGATACTTGTCCGCCAAATAGCGCTCAACCTGCGCCCGCTCCGGTGCGGTCAGCGAGCGTGAGTAGATGATGATTTCCGCGATCTCGCCGACCAGCGGGAGGCTGCCGTCGGCGCGCATGCCGAATTGCAGCGGGGTTGGATCGTCATGCGTGGCCAAACCCGTAGTCGCCGCGGGGCTGTCGACCCCGTCCACCCGCACGATGCCGCGCATGTCCAAGTCGCGATCGACACGCGCCGCGAACAGATGGGGTCTACCGTCGGCGTACTGGCCGTCTTCGCCCAAATCGCTGGCGCGGCCCACGTCGTAAGGCGCCGCCGGAATGAACCGCACCCCGGGCGAATTGATGTGCAACTCATAGCAGGTGAATCCGCCGGCAACCAGGAATTGCACCGCCGGACTTGCCGTGGCGGCCACCACGAAATACTCGTAATCGGTGTTCGCCAATAAGGCGTCGCTGGCCCCCGGCAATCTCAATACGTCGTCGCCGTCGAATCGCAGCGCCGGACGGCCTGCCAGACCGGCGGCCACCCATAACGGCGCGCTGCTCTCCTCGGGAGCATACACCGCGGGCGGATCTCGCTCGCCGGCGCGGCGGACGTCGCGCCAAAACGGCACATGGCCGGACTCGTTGCGGGCGGTCCCCTTGTCGGCCGCCAGCCACAACGCCAGTCCTTCCAACGGTAAGCCGCCGTCGGCCACCACGGCCGATCCGCCGCCGGCTGCCAAGGGCGAGTTGAGCAACGCTTGCATGTGGGCAAACCCCGTCAGCGGCGTTTGCTTGTCGGACACCTTGACCGGGGGTCTATCCTTGACAACACGAACCGTCCCGCCGGCGGACACAATGGTGCGCTGCTTCGCTTGCTCGTTCCGCGACTCCACGGCCACCTCGCCGGAGACGACGTGCGTGGTGGTTTGCCCGTCGTCTTGCGCATCGACGAAGAATTCGGTTCCCAAATCGACGATCAACGCGGTTGGCGTGCGAATGGCGAAACCGGCTTCGGGGTCGTCCACGCGGGCCAGCACGCGACCGACCGAAAGCTCGCAGAGCGTCGAATCGAGCGGAGTGAAGGAGCACGGCCCTTGCAGCACCACCTTCGAGCCGCCGCGAAAGATCAACTCGACCATCCCTTGCTCCAGCATCAGCGTGTCGCCGGCCCGCAACAAGGAAGCGGGCCTCGGCTGGTGCTCCTCGGCCCACACGGCGTCAACTTCCCTGCGAATGAACGCCACGACCTCGATGTTCGCCGCCGGCTCGACGACGTCTGCGATCGGATGTCGTTGTGGCTGGGGAATGGCCGCCAGGGTCAACAACACCGCTGCCAAAAACAGCGACGCCGACACGGCCGGGATAAAATAGGGATGGGCCGCAACGTCCCGCATGGCGCGCTTCAAGCGACGGCCCCACGATACCGGCTGCGCCGGCAGGTGCGCCAACCATTCACGGTCGGCCGTTTCGAGCGTCTCCTCGGAGAACGGCTCCTGCGGCAAGAGCCGCGCCATAACGCTGGGCAGCGCGAGCGTCGCCAGCAAATGTTCAACGTAGACTTCCCGAGCCAGTTCGTTCTCCGCCAGCAGCGTGTCGAAGCGGGCCACGTCCTCGACGGTCGTCGCGCCGGCGGCGCTGGCCGCGACGAACGCGTCGACTTGCTGAAAGCAATGCTCAAAGGTCATGTCATTCATGGCGGCGACTACTCTACTCTTTCAACTTTGCTCGGATTCGCCCGACAAGCGACGACGCACGCAACCGAGCAGTTGGCCGCGAATTCTGGTGAACGTGGAGTACAAACCCGACAGCGAGCGACCCGATAGTTCGGCGATCTCGGGGAGCTTCATGCCTTGGGTGTAATGCTGGTGCAGCAGCAGTTGGTGTTTCTTGCTCAGCAGGCGGACGCAATGGACCAGGGCCTCGGAATACTCGCCCGCGTCGGGCTCGGAGTCGATTCGCGCGCTGATCGCCTCGACCACCTCGGGGCTGAACGTCATCCGCTCCCGCCCTTGTTGGGTGTAGTAGCCACGAACTTGGTAGCGAGCCACGGTTCGCGCCCAGGCGGCGAAATTGCTGCCCGGCTCGAATTGGTCGAACTGCTCCCACAACCGCGTGCGGGTATCTTGGAGCACATCCTCGGCGTCGTTCCAGAGCGGAATCAGCGCATGCACGCAGGCGGCGATTTGCGCATCATGCGTCGCCAGCAGGCGAAGGAACTCCGCTTCGCGCGTCACGGGCTTATAAGGTTCGTTCATGCGTAGGATCGCAGCCAGTTGAGGGGCTAGGATCGATGTTGGTGGTCGAGCTACTCACGACATTGATTTACTCATTACACAGAACACACGAATCGCCCGCACCTTGTCAAAAAAACGAAAAGTTTTGCGAATGCCAGCAGAATTCTCCGGCTTGCACGTCCAGCTACACGTCGCAACCTATTGTTGCGAAATAGGTTGGGGCGCTACATGGCGGTCAAGGAATCGCTTCATTCCCGACCGATGCCAAAGCGGGTTGGGCTGGTGCTTTTCGCGGCTTCGCCAGATCGTCGGCCGGCGGCCGGCGGGCGAACATGCGGGCGAGATCGTCGAACAAGGAGTAGAAGACCGGCACCGCCAGCAGCGTGAGCAGCAGGGAGAGCGTTTGTCCGCCGACGACCAGCACTGCGATCGAACGCCGCTCCTCGGCGCCGGGACCGGTAGCGATCAACAGCGGCAACATGCCGGCCACAAACGAGATGGAAGTCATCAAGATCGGCCGCAAGCGGTCGCGATTGCCTTCCATAATCGCGTCGTACCGCGACATCCCCGCGGCGCGCAATTGGTTCATGTGGTCGACTTGCAGGATGGCCGCCTTCTTTACCACGCCAAACAGCACCAAGATCCCCAGGGCGGAGTAAAGGTTGAGCGATTCGCCCCCCAGCCACAGGCTGAACAGACCGAACGGCACTGCGATCGGCAGTGACAAAAGTATGGTGAATGGATGGACCAGATGCTCGTACTGCGCCGCCAGCACGATATACATGAAGATAAACGACAGCACAAAGGTCCAGCCCAAGTCGTTGAGCGTTCGCTCCAACTCGCGTCCCCCGCCCATGATGCGGGCCGAATAGCCAGGCGGCAGGCCGATTTCCTCGGTAGCCGCCCGCACGGCGTTGATCTGCTCGCTCAGCGCGTAGCCGGTGTCGATGTTGGTCCGCACGGCGACCATTCGCTGGCGGTCGAGCCGGTCGATGCGCGAGGGGCTGAACGATTCCTCGAAGTCGACCAGGTTGTCGAGCCGCGTCAACGGCCGATATCGGCTGTCGAAGCCGATGCCGCTGATCAACGGCAACCCGGCGATCTCGTTTTCCGGCATCTGCGCGCGGACGTACAACTGTGAAATCGAGTTGGGATCGCGGCGGTCGAGGTTGACCAGCCGCAGTTCGACGTCGTAGGCGTCGTCCGCCTGGTCGTCGTAGTATCGCGAGACGCGATCATCGCCGCCGACGGCGATGCGCAGGGTCTCGGCGATTTCGCGGATGTCGATTCCCATGGAAGCCGCCCGTTCGCGATCGATGTGGGCCAGCAGATTCGGTTTGTTGATCCGTAACGTGGTGTCGGCGTCGACGATGCCGGGGATCTCGGCCACGCGGTCGCGCAGTTTCTCGCTGAATTCGGCCAGGGTCCGCAGACTGGGACCGGTGATTGCGTAGTCGATGTCGACCGAAGCGCCTTGCCGGAACGAGGTCAAGTTGCGGACCGAGCCGCGCAGACCAGGATACTTGCCGATCACCTCGCGAACCTCGTTCATCTTGTCGCGCTGGGCGAAGTTGCCCTCGAACGCGGCGAGCGGATTGCCGGCCCACGTTTCCCGCCACAGACGCGGCAGCGAGAAGGTGCGCTCCTCGCTGTCGACCAGCCGCACGTAGAGCCGGGCGTTGTTGACGCCGGACACCCGACTGCCGACCGTGGCCAGCACGTGCCGAATGCCGGGAATCTTTCGCACGTCTGCTTCCACAACCTTAACGACCTGCTCCATCGACGCAATGCTGGCGCCCTCCGGTGCGTTGATTCGCGCCTCGAATTCCGACTCGTCGACGTTCGTAGGGATATAGTCGCGGGCGACATACCGATACAGCGGCACGTTGAGAGCGATCACCAGCAGCGCCAGCCCGGCGACCGCCCAGCGGAATCGCATGGCGATGCGCAGCAAAAACATGTAGCTCGATTCGATCAAGCCGTAAAAGCCGCGCCGCGACTTGGGACCGCCGGCCGCTTGGGCGTCGGTGGGGCGCAGCATGCGGCTGCACATCATGGGGGTCAGCGAGAAGCTGATCAGCAGGGAGATCAACACCGCCACGGTGGCCGTGATGCCGAATTGAAACAACAGCCTGCCGGTGACGCTGGTGAGAAACGAGACCGGCAGGAAGACCACCACCAGCGACAGCGTGGTTGCCAGTACGGCCAGACCGATTTCCTTGGTCCCCTCGACGGCGGCCTGCATCGGCGGCAGGCCCTTTTCTTCGATCGTGCGGAAGATGTTCTCCAGCACGACGATCGCGTCGTCGATCACCACGCCGACCATCAGCACCAGAGCCAGCATGGTCACGTTGTTCATGGTGAAATCGAGCGCTCGCATCATGGCGAAGGTGCCAATGATGGAAGTCGGAATGGCGACCGCTGCGATGATCGTGGATCGCCAACTCCGCATAAACAGCAGTACGACGACGCTGGCCAGGATGCTGCCGAATATCAAGTGGTTCTGGATTTCGTGCAAGGCCGCGCGGATGTAGCGAGACTGGTCCTGCAGCAACTCAAGTTGCACGTCGGAGGGAAGCATTTCGCGGGCGCGATCGAGCCGCTGCTTGATGTTGTCGATCACTTCGACCGTATTGGCGCCGGATTGACGTTGCACCTCGAGCACCACGGCGTTCTCGCCGTTGAAGCGGGCCAGCGTGCGTCGTTCCTTCTCGGTGTCGATGGCGGCGCCCAAATCGCTAATCCGAATCGGCACCGAATCGACCGTACTGACGACCAGGTTCTCGAAATCGTGCGCCTTCCCGACGCGGCCCATGGTGCGGAGGCTCAGTTCGCGAAAGCCGGCGTCGACGCGTCCGCCTGGAATTTCGGCGTTCTGCAAGTTGATGGCTTCGGCCACTTCCAGAATCGAAAGCCGATGCGCGGCGAGTTGCCGGGCGTCGATGTTGATCTGGATCGCCCGGTCAGTGGCGCCCTCGATCGTCACCTCGCCCACGCCGGGCGCCGACTCAATCACGCTTTTAACGCTCCGTTCGGCCAGAAAGTACAACTCGCGCGAGTCGCGCGGTCCCGAGAGAGCCAAGGTCATAATCGGCGACGAATCGAGATCGCTCTTCTGCACGACCGGGGGATCGATACCGGGCGGCAAGCGGTTGAGCGCCCCGGCCACGGCGTCGCGGACGTCCTGGGCGGCGACGTCGATGTTCTGGGAAAGATCGAACGTGAGGATCAGGAACGAAACGCCGTCGTTGGTGATCGAGCGCAGCTCATCCAGCCCGGAGACGGTCGCCACGGCGTCTTCCAACGGCTGGGTTACCTCCGACTCGACCTCGGCCGAAGCGGCGCCGGGGTAGGTCGTATAAACGCGCAACGTGGGTAAATCGATGTCGGGGAAACGGTCGATCCCTAGTTGTCGATACGACGCCAGGCCCGCCACCACAATAGCGGCCGTCAGCATCAAAGCGAAGACGGGGCGCTGGACGCAGATTCTGGCCAAGGTTTGCATGACGACTTTCCGTTGCTATTCGATCGCTTGGGCCGTCTCGTGCCGTCCCGGCGCGCC
>JBGTJT010000650.1:0-4825 GCA_041744995.1 Pirellulales bacterium
GCGGCGACTCCACGCCGCCGGCCGAGCCAAGCCAGGTTCACAAGCCCGCCGCTAGTTCGAAATCGAAGACCGTCCAGGTGGTTCAACCGCCCCACAGCGAAGCAGCGGCCGATTGGGATCCGGCCGAGATGCTGCCTCGACGGTCGGCGCCGGAGCAGAATACCGACATCGCCAAGATGCGGGCGCTGGCCAACATGACCACCAAAAGCGCCATCGACGCCAGCCGGCATCGTCGCCTCCGCACCGAGGCGATCAGCAAGGGCCTGGTCTCGGGCATCGCCACGATCGCCGGCATCGTGCTAATCACCCTGTCGCCGAATGTTCTCAGCATGGGTTTCTTGGGTGGCGTTGCCGCGTTGATTGTCGGCACGAACTGGGCGATTCGCGGATCTCAGTTGATGCGCAAGGTTCGCCAAGAGCAGCGCAGCGTACGGCAGGCGGAAGCGCTCATTCAAAAAGCCGAACAAGATCTGCAACAGGCTTAAAAGCCACGCGAGGCGACGATGTCGTCGAAGTCGCGGAGGTGATAGCCGATGCCGAGATAGTCGAGCACGCGACACAACCCCCGCAGCGCCACGCCGAAGCCGTCCGGGCCGCTGTAGCCGCCGAACTGCCCGCCCCCTTTGACGTGCGGTTCCAGATCGAGAAACACTCCCGGCACGCCGCGCCGCTTGAGCTTGCGGGCCAGCTTGGGGATCGATTCCTTGAAGTCTTTCAGAATCGCCTCATGCCCGCTGTCTCCCATATCGGCGGGCACGAAGTGCGCCAAGGCTTCCTCGTCGACGTGCCCCTTCACCAATTCGGTGTGGGCGTGTTGGTAATCCTTGATGTGGATCCAGCCAACGCCGTGCTTCATCGCCTGGTACTGTTCGAAGGTCTCGTTGGTGGTGTAGCCCTGGCATACGATATTGGCGCCGTCGAAAATGAGCACCATGGCCGGATGGTTCACCTGGCGGTAGATTTCCGCCAACAGTTCGCCGTTTTGGCCGACCAGGTTCGCTTCCACCTCCAGGCCGAAGGTCAAGTCGCTACGGTGGCATGTCTCAGCGATCTGGCCAAGCTGATCGGCCGCCTGCGACACGTAGTCCCATGGATCTTCTCCTTTGGGGTGATAAAAAGAAAAACCACGAATCAGCTTGGTCTCGAAAGCGTGCGCCAGTTCGCAGGCCTTTTGCACATCCTTGCCAAGGTACTGCTTGAATGGCATGTACTTGTTCTTGGTGCCGTCGTTCTTGTCGATGAGTTTCACCTTGCCGATCGGCGAACCAATGGTCGCCACGTTCAGTCCGAAGTCGTTCTCCAAGTGCCGGATCTTGGTAATCTCGCTCTTGGTGAGCTTCATCACGTTCTTGATGCCGTTGCCGACGTCGATGAATCGCAACGAGTAGTATTGCAGGCCGAGCGCGGCGAAGGCGGCGAACTGCTCGCCGGCCGCCTTGCTGGCCGAGGACTCGTCGGCAAATCCACTGAGAATGACGCTGGCTTCGTCGGCCATGAACTGCTCCGGTGCGAAAGAATCGGTTGCGGGGAAGCGCCCATTCTCAGTTGCGACGCCCGTCGGAACAAGGGGCCACTGTTGCTCGATACTGTTGCTCGACTCTCCGAGTCGAGGGGCGCGACACCAGAGTTTGAATTCCGAAGGAAGCACCTCGGCTCAACACGGCCTGATGTACCGGAGGACGAAGCGGTTCCCAGGTGGGGACGTTCGCGGGCGGCGACATTTATCTCACCCCTGGCAGGCGAGCCGCCTGCCGCTACGCCTTGCGGTACTCGACCGTCACGTTTGTCGAGATTCCTCCCCGCGGCGAGAACGCCGCCACCAACCGCATCCAGCGAGGTGAGAGCAATTCGACCAGGTCGTCGAGAATACGGTTCGTGACGTTCTCATAAAAGATCCCCTCGTTGCGAAACTGCTGCAAGTACAGTTTCAGGCTCTTCAGCTCCACGCACCGCTGGTCAGGGATATACGTGAACGTCAGCGTGCCGAAGTCGGGCTGGCCCGTCTTGGGGCAAACTGAGGTGAATTCGGGACAGATGATCTCGATCTGATAATCGCGCTCGGGGTGCTGATTCTCGAACGTCTCGATGATATCGCTGAACTTGTCGGCCACGATGGGCGCTCCTGTTTCGTACTTTTTCTAGCGGGTTCCCTGAAGCATTCCGCCGTTTTTTCCTATAATAGAGGCCACGGCAGCATTCGGCCATTACCCTGTATCGTTCCGAGCATTTCATGGCGTCTGATTCTCCAGCCATCGTCTTACTTTCCGGCGGTCTCGACTCGGCCACCTGTGCGGCCGTCGCCCGGGCTGAAGGGTTCCGGCTGCATGCGCTGTCGATCGATTATGGCCAGCGGCATCGGCACGAGTTGCAGGCGGCCGGTCGAGTGGCTGCCGCACTGGGAGTCGAGCGGCACGTGACGTTGTCGATCGATCTGGCGCAGTTCGGCCATTCGGCATTGACCGCCGATCTCGACGTGCCGAAAGACCGCGACGAGACGGCGATGGAAGCCGCCATCCCGGTCACCTATGTGCCGGCCCGCAATACGGTGTTTCTGTCGCTTGCGTTGGGCTATGCCGAAGTCTCCGGCGCAGCCGACATTTTCATCGGGGTCAACGCCGTCGACTACAGCGGCTATCCCGACTGCCGACCGGCTTTCATCGAGGCGTTCGAGCGAACGGCCAACCTCGCCACCAAGGCGAGCGTGGAAGGAGCACTGGAATTCAAGATCCACACCCCGCTGATCAGCCTCACCAAGGCGGAGATCATCCAACGGGGCACGGCGCTAGGGGTCGACTATGCACTCACCCACTCCTGCTATGATCCCAACGAGCAGGGCCTAAGCTGCGGCCGTTGCGACGCCTGCATCCTCCGCCGCCGAGGCTTCGCGCAAGCGGGCCTAAACGATCCAATTGAGTATCAACGGAAAAAATCCTAAGCACGAATATCTAAATCCTAAACAAATCCGAATGTTCCAAATTCCAATCTCCGAAACAGAGTGGTTCGATCCATTGCACATTTGAGCATTCGATCTTCGAACATTGCTTAGGATTTAGAATTTTGGTAATTAGAGTTTCAAGATCGAATGCTGATCGCTGAAATCTACAAGTCGATCCAAGGCGAGGGCCGCCGCGCGGGGCGGGACAGCGTGTTTGTCCGCGCCAGCGGGTGCAATCTGCGGTGCCACTTCTGCGATACGCCCTATACCAGTTGGTCGCCGGAAGGCCAGGATTTGGCGGTAGATGACATTCTCGCCAGGGTGGACGAGTGGGATTGCGAGGAGATCGTGCTGACCGGCGGCGAACCGATGTTGTTCGCCGAATTGATTCCGCTGGCGAAGGAACTGAAAGCCCGCGGCAGGCAAATGACGATTGAAACGGCCGGCACGCTCTATCTGCCGGTCGTCTGCGACCTGATGTCGATCAGCCCCAAGCTGTCCAACTCGACGCCGCCGGCGGAACGGCACGCCCGTTGGTCGCGACGGCACGAGCGGGCGCGGCATCGGCCGGAGGTCGTGGCTCGCTTGACTGCCGAGTACGACTATCAGTTGAAATTCGTGGTCGATGAACCAGCCGACTGCGACGAAGTCGCCCAATACGTCGGCGCATTCGATTCCGTCGACCCGGCGAAGGTGATGCTGATGCCGCAAGGCGTCGACGCCGCCGAGTTGGCGGCGCGGACCGAGTGGGTCGTCGCCCGCTGCGAGGCGGAAGGCTGGACCTATTGCCCGCGGCTACAAATCGAATGGTTCGGCCCCGTGCGGGGGACGTGATTAAACCTACATGCTCATCACTCGTTCCACTTCCGCCACGGCGACTTCCAGCGACTGCCGGGCCATTTTGAAGTTGGTGTGGAGCGAGATCTCGGGTTGGATTTCGCCATAAAGTTGTGTGGCGGATTTTAGTTTGCCCAGCTTTTTCTTGACCTGCTTGAGATACGCCGCGGCGTCCTGGTTCTGCCATGCTTCGCCGACGGCGAGCATCGAGTCGTACAGATCGCGCACCACCTCGCGGAGTTCGTCGTCCTCCTCGGCGTCCTCGCTGTGTTTGAGTAATGTGCGGACCATCCAGACGTGGCTGAACAACTGGTCGATCCGTTGCATTTTTTCATGGTCGGTCATGAGTCTGAATCAGCGGTCCCTTTTTTCTCGTTGATTTCGCCCGGTTCCGATCGTGAAGTTCCGGAAGCTGCTTCGGAAGTCGGTTGTGGGCCGGCGGTTGCTTTCGGTTTCTCTGCGCCCTGGGGCGTCTCCTTGGGCGGTTTGCCGCGGGGGGCGAAGGCCAGCACCAACGCCGCGCCGCCGGCGACCAGGATCAGGCCGGCCAGGAAAAAAGGACCAATCTGGTCGTAGGTGCCTTCCTTGACGATCGTGGCGAATGTGTTCACCACCGGCGCGCCGCCGAACACCAGCGGCATCACGAACACCGGCTTGCCGCCAAAGGTGAAGGCCATGATGATGCCCAGCGCGCCGATTGCCCCGGCGGCACCCGCGGCAAGACTCCACACGCTCCCCCAGAAGGTAAAGCCGGCGTCGGCCTCCTGGCCGCCGCCGTTAATGAGCAGCAGCGGCACCACGACGGCGATGGCGAAATACGACAGCCCCACGCAGATCAGCGGGCGCATGCGGCTCCCTTCCATCTTCGCCTGCCCAGTGTGCAGCGCCGGACCGTAACTGCCCCAGCAGCAGACGGTCAACGCGACACTCAACAACACAGCCATGAAGCTGGCGGCCGTGGCTGCCTCGCGGGCGGCATTCTCCTTAAAGGAGCGGCCCAGCGATGAATTTTCCTGGGGCGTCGATTCCGTTTCCGTTTCGCCTTCGGGCGCC
>JBGTJT010000651.1:0-10100 GCA_041744995.1 Pirellulales bacterium
GGTCTCGGGCGAGCCGCCGCGCCCGCGAAGCAACGCGGGCCACCTCGTCCGGTTGGGCGAGTTGCAACTCGGCGAGCGAGTCGAGCAGCGATTGGCTGGGAAGTGCCTTCATCCGTGTGTTCTCACGCCGTAGTTGCAACGGCGTGCCGCGAGGAGAATCCGTCCTGCACATCCCTATTGCTAACACAACTAGCCGTGGTAAACAACGCCAGCCTGGGGCGCCGCGTGCTGGTGGCCCTATTGATAACGCCCGCGGCTGTGGTAACTTCCAGGGTTGGATTTCGGATTTCAGATTTCGGATTTCAGATTGTTCCGCTGAAATCTGAAACCTGAAATCCTAAATCAGTCTTAGTGTTCTCCTTGGTCAAAATCGACTCTTCAGTACTACAACATCGGTTGGGGCGAATATGTATCAGACAAAACTCGCGGACGTACTGGTCAACTATTCGACCGAAGTCAAGCCGGGCGACCTGGTGCGGATTTCCGGCAGCACGATCACCGAGCCGCTGATCGTGGCCATCTACCAGGCGGTGCTGGCCGCCGGCGGGCATCCGCACCTGGTCCTCACCAGCGACGCCTGCAAGGAACTCAAGCTCTCGCAAGGCGCCGAGGAGCAACTGGCGTATCAGGATCCGATCGTGCAGTTTGAAATCGAGAACATCGACGTCTCGATTGGTCTGTGGGGCGAGTCGAATACCAAGGCCTTGTCGAACGTCGCTCCCCAGCGGCAGGCGATCGCCAGTCAGGCCCGCAAGCCGTACATGAAGGCGTTCCTGGACCGCTTCGCCGCCGGCCAGCTACGGTGGGTCGGCACGCAATTCCCTTGCGAGGCGGCCGCGCAAGACGCGGAAATGTCGCTGCGAGAATACGCCGACTTCGTCTACCGCGCCGGACTGCTTCACCTGGACGACCCGGCCGCCGCCTGGCGCAGCTTCAGCGAGCAACAGCAGCGGGCGGTCGACTTCATGCAGGACAAAAAAGAGCTGCGCTTCAAGACGCCGCAAGGGACCGATCTTACGCTCGGCATCGCGGGCCGCACCTGGATCAATTGCGACGGCAAGCAGAACTTTCCCGACGGCGAGTTCTTCACCGCGCCGATCGAGGACGCCGTCAACGGTGTGGTCTGCTACAGCTTCCCGGCGGTCCACGGCGGACGCGAGGCGCACGATATCCGCCTGGAGTTCCGCGACGGCCGGGTGGTCGAAGCCACCGCCAGCAAGGGCGAGGAGTTTCTGATCGCGATGCTCGACCAGGACGAAGGGGCCAGGGTGCTCGGCGAGATCGCGATCGGCACCAACTACTCGATCCAGCAGTACACCAAGAACACGCTGTTCGACGAAAAGATCGGTGGCACCTTCCACGCGGCCGTCGGCGCGGCCTACCCGGAAAGCGGCGGCAAGAACGAGTCGGGCCTGCACTGGGACATGGTCTGCGACCTGCGCGATGGGGGCGAGATCTTCGTGGACGGCCAATTGATAAGCAAAAACGGCCGCTTTGTGAACCAGGATTGGCCGCAACCGTAGCGAAGCGCCATTACTCGTTGGAATCAATGGCCTCGTTGGCCTGCGTCTCTGCGTCTATCTTGATCTCTTGAATAAGCCACTTCGTCAGGCCCAGGACTGAATGGGGGTCCGATTCCGGGCCGACCGGGCGTCCGCGGCCGTCCTCATGCGGAAAGGTATTGAGGTAGTAGTGCATATTCGGGTGATGCTTGGGAAGTCCGGCCTTCCAGTAGGTTTCCAGCCAGTCGCGCTCCACGAACTCGTAATACGCCTTTCCCTTCCAGCGTATCGGCCCGTAGTAGAAGATATATTCCTTCCCCTGGGCGAGGGTCCATTTGGCGCCCCTGACGACCGGCGGCGGCTTCACCCAGCCTTCTTCCAGCGGCCAATGACGATTGAACTGATGCACTTCCAGACAGACGCCGTCCATTTTCTCGATGATCGGATGCACCCGTTCGTCATCCGCAAAGAATGAGGGTTCTTCCACCATCAGGATCAGCTTGTAATCGTTATGCTTGGTCAATCCTTGCCGGTGCGCTTGGCGGAACATGGCGCGGATGTTGTCCACATCCTCCTCGTATAGAATTCGCGTATCCTCCTTGAACGGTCCCGGCTTGGCATCGTCGTGCCCCCGCTGGATCGCAAGCCGGTATTCACGGCAGATCAGAATGTGCTCGACCACGCCGTCCTCGTCCTCCCATTTGCGGATGGTCTTGATCAATAGATTCTTCCGCGGATCGAGATCGTCACGCTCCTCGTCCAGTCCCCAGTAATACTCAAAGAACACCCGTCTCGTTTTGAAGTCGCCCTCAAGCCAACCTTTGACAACATCAAGATGCTCGGCAACGAACGGGTAGTTCCCCTTCTGTTTGTCATAAGTAGGCGTGCCGGCCCAGGAACCGCCATGGTTGTGGCCGTGATCCATGGCCGCGGTCCGAGGCAAGGGGCGAAGTCCGATGTAACCGTAGCGTCTGTCCACATTGTCTTGCTGCGCATGGAGACTGTGGCAGCAGGATAGAACGAACACCATTGCGATGGCCATCGCGGACAGGTAAATGGTTCTCATAGTTTGTCTCCGCTCTGCGTGCCTCAAGTGGCCAACGGGCCGCCATTCATGGGTGCGGGAGAAGGGTATCCATGTCAAATCTGCTGGCCATTCCGGTGCCTGGCATGATTCGCCGCGCTTCTCATGCAGTCTGGAGATTGTAACGGGGCGAGGCAGGCGTGGGCAAGCCGATGAGGCGGGGGAAGCAGGAAACGTTCGTGCGGAGGGCTTCCGCTGCGTCGAACCGCCAGGTGCTGACCACAGTTCGACGGTGGTCCGGGCGCCTTCCGACTTGGGACAGCCCGCCATTGCTCAAGTTCGACGTTGTTTCCGCAGCAACGATTCCGCATAAGGAACCAGCTTCTCGCGGAAGATCTTCGAATTGTGTCGAATATCGACCGGCAGCCCGGGATGCAGGAAGAAATGCTCGATCTCGCGGGTGGGCGCATGCTCGGCGGCCAACTGCCGGACTTCGTTCAGCAACGTACCGTCGTCAGATAGTTCTCCGCCGGAGGCCGGCTCGCGTTCGATAACCATCACCGGCCGCTGCCGACCGGGCGAGCCGACGCCGACCAGGGCCGAACGATACACGCCCGGATGCGTGTTGATAATCGCCTCGCAAGGTATCGTGAACATGGTTCCGGACTCAGTCGTCACGCGATGCGCCAGTCGGCCGCAAAACCAGAATCGGTCCTGCTCATCCAGATAGCCTACGTCTCCCATCCGATGCCAGAACTTAGCGCCGTCGGCGATTTTTGCCCCTGCGTTTGCCTCGCGACGGGTGGCGTACTCGGTGGTGACGACCGGGCCTTGCACGATCAATTCACCAATTTCGCCCGGCGGAAGGGGACGCGTCGCGTCGATCGTCGGCAGTGGATCGTCGCTGATGGCGATCACTCGCCAGGTAATGCCCGAGAATCGCCGCCCCACGCAAACCCCGCCTCCGGCGTCGGTGGCGGCTTGCGTCTCGCCGAGCACTTCGCCGGCGCCAATAGCGGCGACCGGCAGCGCCTCGGTCGCGCCATACGGCGTGTGGACCTCGCCTTGCGGATGAATCGCCCCCTTGATCCGCCGCAGCACGTGCCCCGGCACCGGCGCGCCGGCCGAATAGACGTTGCGGAGCGTAGCCAGTCGCTCGCCATGCTCTTCGCAGTAGCGGCCCACTCGGTTCCACAGCGCCGGCGAACCGAACGACTGCGTGACGTTCCAGTCGTTCACATGATCGAGCACGTTGCGGGGATTCACTTTAGCGGGCCGGGTGGGGTCCATGTCCGGGATGACCGTGGTCAGCCCCATGCCGCTGTTGAACAGGCCAAACAGCGGAAAGCCGGCCAGGTCGACCCCGCCCGGTTGGATGCCAAATCGCTGTTGGATCTGCTCAACCTGGGCGTCGAAGTTGCCATGCCGATACAACACCCCCTTGGCCGGCCCCGTACTGCCGGTGGTGAAGATGATCGCCGCCGGATCGTCGCGATAGGTATGGGGGAGTTCGTCCCGCCGGTCGTCCGTCTCGATCAACCGGCGGTAGGTCGCGCCGGGCCAGCCGAGCTTCTTGCCGACTGTGACGAAATGCCTGGCCTGGGGAAAGCGGCGGCGAAACAGCAGGCGCGCGATCTGAGCCAGCGGCACGCCCACAAACCCGACTGGCTCGGCTTCGCTGAGACAGCGGATCATGTTTCGGCGGCCCATGCCGGGATCGATCAGGATCGATACCACGCCCGCCTTGAACAGGGCAAACACGCAGACGATGAACTCGATGCTCGGCGGGACCAGCAGCGCGATCCGCTCGCCGGGGGCGATCCCCTGCCTCAACATGCCGCAGGCCAGCCGCGTGCTGAGCGAGTCGAGTTCGGCATAGGTAATAGTCCGGTAGCGATACTTGCCGCGGGCGTCGCGCCCCTGCGGCGCCGCGACTGCGATCTGCTCGGGATGCGCCGCCGCGTGGTCATGAAGACGGCGGGCGACGTTGACGATTTGATGCTGGGAGCGACATTGACTGCTCAAAGATTCACGAGCAAGCAAGTACGAACTTACGTCGTCTAGGAACAGTTGTTCATTCTCACGCCATTGATGGAGGTTGTGAGCCTCAAGCGTTGACACATCGCCATGGAACCTCCACTTGCGGTCCTTTTTTTCGATATGAATCGGTCCAAGTTCTCCGGTGAACTTGGCCATGCCTTCCCAAGAGTCTGCCGAGATGTTGAAGGGCGCTACCTTCGCCGGTTGTGAATCAATGTCGGCAAGCGAGTATCCGCGAGCGTACATTACTTGAGCTGCGCCGGATATCCACATTTTCTTAGGGGCATCGATGAGGAACGTCACGGACAAATGTCGTACAACATCGCCCTGTTCATCATGTTCTCCCGCAATAATGAGGTCGCGAATGTCGAGTTTTGCTAGTCGAATGTTCTCCTTCAGACGGTCAAGTGAACCACGCGCCGCAACCACGATACAGCGTGCAATCCTACCTGTCTCGCCACTCCTTTGCAGCAAGTTGATTGCTTGGCCAGCGTCCTCGGCGCTGAAATCCACTTCAATCCGTTCAACGATATCAGGCTCAAGCGTCATTCGTTCGTTGATAATACCTACAATTCGATCTTCGTTCCCAGCACCTGCAAGAACGCGGCGATCCAAGCCGGATGCGCCGGCCAGGCGCCGGCGGTGACCAGCTTGCCGTCGGTGTGGGCGTCGTCCATCGTGGCGGCCGGTTCCTTCCAGGTGCAACCGGCGGCTTCCAACTCGGGCTTTACCGCCGGATAGGCCATTGAGGTCTTGCCTTCGAGTTTTCCGGCGGCCACCAGCAACTGCGGGCCGTGGCAGATGGCCGCCAGCGGCTTGTCCTGCTCGAGAAAATGCCGCACCAGGGCCACTACCCGCTCGTTGCGGCGGAGGTACTCGGGCGCCCGCCCGCCGGGCAGCACCAGCGCGTCGTAGTCTTCCGGTTTGATTTCGTCGAACGTGGCGTTGAGCTGAAAGCGATGGCCCGGCTTTTCGCTGTAGGTCTGATGCCCTTCGAAATCGTGGATCGCCGTCTGCACGGTGTCGCCGGCTCGCTTGTCCGGACAGACGGCGTGAACCTCGTGCCCGACCATCAACAGCATCTGAAACGGCACCATCACTTCGTAGTCTTCCACGAAGTCGCCCACGATCATCAATATTTTTTTCTTGGCCATGTTTCGATCCCGTTATTGGTATGCAGGACGCAGGGTCGTTTACGACTCTTTTCCGCGCCAATGGTAATAGCCCGTGTTTGAGCACGGGGAGGTGAGGTTGTTCAGCGCCTCCCAGCCCATGCATGGGGCTGAGAAACAGTATCGTACATTATCACGACGCTGTGCTGAAGCACGGGCGAAGACCGCTGGCGCGGAGAAGGCTCGTGAACGAGCCTGACCGAAGCACTAATCGTCCTGGCAAATTTCCCGCAGATGCGGCCAGGTAAACAGGCCGCTGGCATGGTTGTCGCTCCAGTGGATGCGAATCGCGTAGTTGCCGACCAGTTCCAGGCTGGTCACCGCGATGTCGTCCGGCACACTGGCCGGATCGAGCAGGCGCCGGCCGGTGTGCTCGTCGACGCAGTAGGCGCAGCGGCAGTCGACGCGGACCGTGCGGAACGGCACCCGCCGGGGCTGGCCCTCGCCCCAGTCGAATTCGAACATCCGAGTCGACTTATGGACGCGGATATCACGAGGCGGGGCGGTCGCTGGCGGTTGCGGCACATTCATGCTCGGCAGGCGCGTAGCGAAAGCCGCGCTTTAGCTTGTACCAGATTGAGGAAGTTGCCGACTCGCATATATCGCTCCATTTCCGTCCGTTCGGCATCCGTTATCGAGCCGTGGGCGTTCTTTTCGGCGAGTTCGTTCATGCGCTGTGTTGCGTGGTCGTTGAAACGCAACTCCAGTAGCGAGCGGGCCGAGTCCGGCGGAAGCCCTGCGTGCCCGGGGGCGACCACTTCTGAGAGAATGTCGGCTTCACTAATCATATCGTTTGCCATACTCGAATTATGGATGAATGAGTTTGGGGCGTCAAATCCGAAAGATTTCTAGCGGTTCTTTAGCTCCTCCAAGATGGAACTGCCTTACCCATCCGTGTTGGCCAGCACCTCGCTGATCGACCACATCCGCTGGGCCGAATCGGCGGTCGGCTGCAGCACGACCAGCTCCACGCCGCCGTCGAGCGCCTCGCGCATTAGAGCTACCAGCGCAGCGCGATCGGGCTGAAACACCTGCCATGCGTCCGAATGGCCCGCCGCGGCGCGGTATCCCTCGGCCGACTCTCGGTCCAGGAAGAGCGCGATCGCCTGACGCCCGTCGGCCAGTTTCCACAGCGCCACTTCGGCCGTGTCGACGCCGGCGTGAAAGACGATAAAGGGTTCAAGCTCTTGAGGTTCGGTCATGGGTCGGACTCGGTGGGGTTGAGCGTCTGGGGTGGCTGCGGTAAATTTTTACATCAAGAGTCATGGCAAAGGTGGAGAATATAGGTCACCATTGCCGATAAGTAAAATCGCTACGATGGATCGCTCGTTGCAACGGACTGCCGACTTGCCCAGGTGCGGGTCGCCAGGTGTCAAAAGCAAATCGCAACCCATATTATAAACTATGGTTGCGTCGCCTTGGCTGGCATGTACCGTTGTGACGAAAAGGTCGATTCCCATGGTTGCGGCTTCCGCACACTATCTGCTTTACGTCGAAGTAGAGCAAGATTCTACCTCTTGGCACTTCCGGCTCGAGTCGGTCGCTGGTCGCGACGCTTTCGATGTATCGGACGTCGAGCATCATCTCGACGCCGACCGCCTCGCCCTGCTGGCGTTGGTCCGTGGTCTGGAAGCGCTCGATCAGGCGAGCCGCGTGACGTTGGTCACCAGCAACGCCTATCTCCGCCGCGGTCTGGCCGTCGGTCTGGCCGATTGGCGGAGCAACGACTGGCAGTGGGAGCGTTTCGGTCAGATGGTGCCGGTCACCAATGCCGATCTCTGGCGACGAGTTGATCGGGCGCTCCGTTTTCATAATCTCGACGGGCGGATCTGGCGATTCGACGCAGTGGAATCGACTCGTTCCGGCCAGGCCCCGACCAAGCGGACGCCGCGGCCCAAGTTTCTCGATCGTGGCCGGGCGCTGCCCCACGAAGAGCCGCTGAACGACGAAGAGGCGGCCAACCGCGACGAATTGGCGTGCGAGGCCGTGTAGCCAGCCAACCGACAACTGATTTACGATTGACAGGAAGTTCATGGCGGACGTCGCGCGGCGGCGTTCCCTTAGCCGCAATAGCAGGAGCATCACGTGCGCACACAGGCCAGCCTGGAAAGTATTGGAAGTTTAATCGAGGGGCGACACGAAAACCCGTTTGAATTGCTGGGACCGCACGAGGTCGAGCACGAAGGCCGCCGCGCGCTGGCCGTGCGGGCGTTCCTGCCGAACTCCGAGCAAGCGTGGCTCGTCGACACGCCGTCGTCCGGCGATCGGCCGATGCGGAAGATCCACCCGGCCGGTCTGTTCGAGGCATTTTGCCCGCTGCCGGAAAATGCCGAGCAGCCACCGTACCAGTTGAAACATGTGACCCGCGAAGGCGGCCAATCCATCATGCACGATCCTTACGCATTCCCGCCGCTGTTGACCGAATACGACATGTACCTGCTTGGCGAGGGTCGGCATTGGCACGCCTACAACAAGCTGGGCGCCCAGCCGCGGACCGTCAACGGCGTGGCCGGCGTCAACTTTGCCGTGTGGGCGCCCAACGCCTTGGGCGTGAGCCTGGTCGGCAACTTCAACAACTGGAACGGCAAGTCGCATCCGATGCGCAAGCATATTCCCAGCGGCCTCTGGGAGTTGTTCGTGCCGGGTATGGCCGCCGGCGACATCTACAAGTATCAGGTCAAAGGGCACGACGGCACGCACGAAAAGAGCGACCCCTACGGCTTTGCCGCCGAGTTGCCGCCGGCGACCGCCTCCAAGGTGGTTGATCTGTCCGACTACGCCTGGGAAGACGCCGACTACATGGCCTGGCGAGCGGAGTCGAATCATCTCGACGAGCCGATGTCCGTATACGAGGTGCATCTGGGGAGTTGGCAGCGCGGCGACGGCGAGAACGGCTGGCTCAATTATCGCGACCTGGCGCATCGCCTGGTCGAATACTGCCGCCAGATGAACCACACGCACATCGAGTTGATGCCGATCAGCGAGCATCCCTTTACCGGGAGCTGGGGCTACCAGACGGTCGGCTATTTTGCGGTGACCAGCCGCTACGGCACGCCGCAGGACTTTATGTACTTCGTCGATTACTGCCACCGGCACGACATCGGCGTGATCGTCGACTGGGTGCCGGCCCACTTCCCCCGCGACGGCCACGGGCTGCGCCGCTTCGACGGCACCGCGCTGTACGAACACGAAGACCCCCGCCAAGGCGAGCATCCCGACTGGGGGACGCTGATCTTCAACTACAGCCGCAACGAGGTCCGCAACTTCCTGCTCTCCAACGCGCTGTTCTGGCTCGACAAATACCACATCGACGGCTTGCGAGTCGACGCGGTCGCGTCGATGATCTATCTCGATTACAGCCGCGAGGACGGCGAGTGGATTCCCAACGAGTACGGCGGACGCGAGAACCTGGCGGCCATTTCGCTGCTCAAGGAATTCAACGAGCAGGCCCACGTGCAGCACCCCGGCGTGTTGACGATCGCCGAGGACTCGACCGCCTGGCCCGGCGTCTCGCAGCCGGTCTACCTGGGCGGCCTGGGGTTCAGCCTGAAGTGGAACATGGGGTGGATGAACGATACGCTCCGCTACTTCCGCCACGAACCGATCCATCGCAAGTACCATCACGACGAACTGACGTTCAGCATGGTCTATGCATTCACCGAAAACTTCGTGCTGCCGCTGTCGCACGACGAGGTCGTGCATGGCAAAGGCTCGCTGCTCGACCAGATGCCGGGCGATCTGTGGCAGCGGTTCGCCAACCTGCGGACGTTGTTCGGCTACATGTGGACCCATCCCGGCAAGAAGCTGTTGTTCATGGGGGGCGAACTGGGCCAGTGGAACGAGTGGAACTGCAACAGCGAACTGCAGTGGGATCTGCTGCAATGGGAGAGCCACGCCGGGCTGAAGCGGATGGTCGCCGACCTGAACCGGATGTACGTCGAGCAGCCGGCCTTGCACGAGGTCGACTTCACGCACCACGGGTTCGAGTGGATCGACTGCCACAACTACGACGAAAGCACGCTCAGCTTCGTCCGCCGAGCGAAAGACCCCGACGACTTTCTCGTGGTCAGTTGCAACTTCACGCCGGCGGTGCGCGAGAACTTCCGCATCGGCGTGCCCAAGCAGTGCTACTACCAGGAGATTTTCAATAGCGACTCGCACTACTACGCGGGCAGCGATATCGGCAACGGCCCCGGCCTGACGGCCGAACCCCAAGCATGCCACGGCCGACCGGCCTCGCTGCTGCTAACCCTACCGCCGCTGTCGGTCTCGGTCTTCAAACCGAGTCGCGACTAACGGCCCGCGGCCTCCAGCCGCAGGCCAACAAACCACTGCCAAGACACGTTTCGAGCCAACCTTTGC
>JBGTJT010000652.1:0-3812 GCA_041744995.1 Pirellulales bacterium
ACCGCGGCGGAATTCACCGCATCCGTGCCAATCCACAAGTCTAGGTCTTTGGTAAAGCGGGGTTCACCGTGCTGCATCACGGCATATCCGCCTACGACCAGATACCTAACTCCGTTGGCGTTGAAAGTTCTCAACAGATCGCTGAAGTCGGAGTTGACGAACATCCAGGCCCTGTACCTTCGCGTAGTGAACGACCATTTCCCAAGCCGCGTTGAAACGCGCCTTGGGCGGCTGAGACTGCCAATAGCGCAAGTCGAACGAGCGGTCCAACTCGCTCAGCTTGCCTCGTCGTTCGTGAAATTCTGCCATCGACATAGGTTAATTCTAGCATGGTGAGGCGTAGCGAGCGAGGCGAATCTTCCACGAAGACTGTTGCTCGACTCTCCGAGTCGAGACGATTGCCTAAGCGCCGTGGCCCCGGCAGTCATGTGGGGAAATTGATTTGCACAAGATCAACAGATAAGATCAATATTATGAGCGATTGGTCTACATGCGATGCGGTCGAACGTCATCCGGGCAAGGTTAGCGGCGCCTGGGTTTTTCGGGGTACGCGCGTGCCAGTATCGGCCCTGTTTGAGAATCTCGAAGATGGTGCTCAAATTCACGATTTCGTTGCTTGGTTCCCGGGAGTGACGGTCGAGCAAGCGCGGCAAGTCTTAGCGCACGTCGCCAACTCATTGGATGCTGCTTGATGAAGGTGCTCTTTGACCAAGGCACTCCTGTCCCGCTCCGAGATCAACTCCGCTGTTAATGCTGCCGCGCCTGGTGGATACATTGAAGTTGAAGTGCCGTATCATTAGGCCAGTCAGGCGTCGGGGCTGGAAGCCCCGACCACGGACAAAGCCCCCTTTCGGTCGCGGCCGGCGTGTACCGCATCGCCGTTGGTAGCAAGCAGTGCAGGATAGCCGAGAAGCGGAAGGCGAGCTAAGATAACAAGAGCGGAGGAGATAGTCATGACAAAAATAGCGATAGCAGCAGACGTTGCCGCACGAATTCGAGACAGCGAAGGACCGATCGAGTTGGTCGACGCGAACGGACAAACGATTGGTATCGTTCGGCGACCGCCTACGCAGGCAGAGATTGAGCGAGCACGAAGCCGAATGAGTCGAGGTGGAGAACGCCTTTCATGGGCCGAAGTGGTCGCGAAGGTGAAGGAGGGTGTGGGCGAGTGATTCACGACGTCGAGTTCTCGGTGGATGCTGCCGCGGAACTGTTGCGAATCTCAGAAGTGGTCGGATCAGCGGTATCGGTGTTGCAAGCCGCAGACGCAATCCGTCGCCGACTGGAAGACGATCCCGCCGAGAAAGGCGAGTACTTATCAGAAGGCTTATACTACATCGACGAAGAACCATTGCGGGCTTTTTTCTGGATCGATGTCGAGTTGATGGTCGTTGAAGTGACAGATTTTAGGATTCTCTAGGCGACTAATCTCAGCGATCATCGGGCGGCAAAGGAAGACTTTCCACTTCAGATGGCTCGGCTTCCCGGCTTCGGCGCACCGAATTGCTATCTGCGAGTTTGCGTGGCGATCTGGTGATATAGGTGTCGCAGCCAAGGCAATGTGCAATGCGTCACGAGGCTCAGACTGGGGAACCGCATGAGCCGCGATCAGTGCCGCCGCAAGTTCATGGGCGGAATTACCGCCGCTCTTCGGGCGGGGTGAACTTGAATTGGCGGCTTTGGCTGAAGAACTTAAGCGGATTGTCGTACACCACCTGGCGGATCAGCGATTCACTATGGCCCCGCAGGCGCATTGCCAGGATGAAGTCGGGCACGGCGGTTGGCTTGCTGGGGCCCCAGTCGCCGGCGGAGTTGACCAGCAGTCGCTCGGGGCCGTACTGCTCGACGATGTCGCAGGCCCGATCGGGCGTACACTTGCTCACTGGGTACAACGTCATGCCCGCCCAAAAGCCCTTATCCAACACCAATCGCACCGTGTGCTCTTCCACGTGATCGACCAGCACCCGGCTGGGTTTGATGCGGCGGTCGTCGGTGAGCATGTCGAGAATCATCCGCGTGCCCAGGTACTTGTCTTCCAAGTGGGGCGTGTGGATCAAAATCTGCTCGTCGGTCCGCATGGCCAGATCGAGATGCTCCTGGAACACGATCGCCTCGTTGCGGGTGTTCTTGTTCAGCCCGATCTCGCCGATGCCGAGGACGCCCGGCTTGTCGAGAAATTCGGGGATCATCTTGATCACTTCGCGCGACAGTTCGACGTTCTCGGCTTCCTTGGCGTTGATGCACAGCCAGGTGTAATGCTGCACGCCGTACCAGCCGGCTCGCTTCGGTTCGAACTCGGTCAACTGGCGAAAGTAATCGCGAAAGCCGTCGACGCTGCCGCGGTCGAAGCCGGCCCAAAACGCCGGCTCGCTCATGCCGACGCAACCCATCTTGGCCAGCGTCTCGTAATCGTCCGTGGTCCGCGAGACCATGTGGATGTGCGGGTCGAAGTAGTACATCGTGCGTGTTCCTGCTATGGTCAAATTCTAAATCCTAATATCGAAATCCTAAATCCTAAACAATGTTCCAAATCCAAAGCATGAATGTTCAAAACTTTGCGGTCATGCGGCGTTTCGAACATTCGTGCTTAAGTCATTCGAATTTGTTTAGGATTTCGATATTAGGATTTAGAATTTCTTACGCCTAATTCTTCGCGCCAGTTCTGCTGATATTCGCGTGAGAAAATCAACTGGATCGCTTCGGCTCGGTTGGGTGGGTCGGCGTCGACGAGCACCTCCAGGGCCTGGCTGAATTGACCCAGCCGGTGATCGGCCGCGACGTCGCCACTGGCGCGATCGATACGATCGAACGCCGCGGCCACCTGCAGCAGCCAGGCCCGCATTTGCAGATATTCCCGATCGAGAACTTCCTCGGCGGTCAACTTGGCCATGGCGACGGTCCCCTTTTGCCGAACATCGTGGTGCTAAGTACTTGCCTTCCTTTAGTTTGCCGATTCTGCGGCCATCGTGCAAGCGGTTCCGGAAAAGAGCCGGAAAAGAGCCGCTCCGCACAGTGCGATCCGGGGCAGAAGTCGGTCTGTAAGCTACAGTTTCATGCAGCGGTTGTGAGATGACGCGCCGATTCCCCAACTGTCGGAGACTGCGCCCGTGCCAACTGGCTTCAACGCAACACTCGCCGTATTGGCGAAAACCAAGAACGACGCCGCCCTGGCGGTGCTGTTGCCGGCGCTCGATTCGCCGCAGGCCGCCGTGCAGAACGGCGCGCTGGGGGCGTTGCTCGATCGTCGCAGCCCGCGGGGCCAGAAGGAGATACTGCGGCGCGTGCCGAGCATGAACGCGGAGCAGTTGCAGATTGTCCACGCCCGTCGCGGTAAACTCTCGTTCGCGCTGCGCGACGCCCTGCTCGGCGACAACGAAAGCGAATACCACAACGCCTGCCAGGCGACGCTGTGGTTCCGCGAGTACGACATGGCGCCGGTGCTGGTCAACGCGGCCGAAGACCAGTCGAATCCCCACCGAAGTCTGGCGGCCGTCACGCTGCGGTCGTTGTGCGAGTTGCTCTATGGCGAGCTGTCCGCTCCCCGTGACTACAATCAGCGCCGCGATCCGCAATTGGTCCGCCGCCACCTGCTGACGACGCTGGAATGTTCGTTTCAGCGATTCGGCAAACACAAATCGGCGGAGATTGTCGAGTCGTTTTTGTTACTGGCCAGTCGCGACAACGTGGTGCTCAAGCAGGCGCTGGCGAATCCGCATGGAGACGCCTACCTGTGCCTGGTTGATCTGCTCACCCACAGCGAACAGACGGGCGTGTTGCGATTATTGTTGGCTTTTTTGGACGATCCCACGGCG
>JBGTJT010000653.1:0-3633 GCA_041744995.1 Pirellulales bacterium
TGATTACAATAGAACCATCCCGGGTGGTCCTGCGGGGCCACCTGGGTTTTTGTGTCGGCGGACGACTCCGCTAAACAGTTTTACTTTTGATTCTGGAAGGTGACTTATGATCCGCTTAGTTTTGACTTTGACTTGTGCTGGTTTGCTGGCTTCCGCCACTACTGCCTGGGCTACGCCCATTCCTGTGACCAACAGCGATTTTACATCGGAAGATTTCAGCGGGTGGACGACCGTGGGAAGCCCTCACAGCATCCAGTTCAACGCGGGCGATCCGTTTGGCTGGATGCGGTACACCGGAACTTATATCGAGCAAAATCTGGGCGTCGCGGTCGACGAATCGTCGATCTATACGTTCAATGCATCACAATTCACGGCTGCCGGTGGCTGGGGGCCGTCGCACTATCTCCAATTGATTGCCCGTGACGGCGGCGGCGACCAGGTTCTCGGCCGTGTCGAGGGTTGGAATCCAGACTCGATGACGCCGCATGTTCCCCAATTGCAGGTTTCCGGTAGCGAACTGGCTGGCGCCGCTGGGAAAGACCTGGTCATTCGCTTGGGCGTGGGAACTCAGGGCGGGAGCAATGCCATCGCCGGTTTTGACGACATCAGCGTCACGACCACACCTGGGGTTGGAATGCTCGGCGCGCCGACGTCGCTGACGATCCTGAATCACAGTTTTGAAGACGGCCCGGATAACAATACTGCGACCCATTGGCCAGGTAGCGGTTGGCGAGCCGGAAGCCCTGGGGGCTATGGAGGATACCTTCCGGGTTTCGGTGCGCAGGATGGCAATATCGCAATGGCGGCCAATAACTATCAGGTGCTGACCGACACGTTTATCGAAGGCGCGGTTTACACGCTTTCCGGCCATTTTTGGAATGGCGGTAACGGGGCACATGGGATGTTGTACCTGGCCCACGATGGGCAGAATTACTTCGGAAACAATACGATGACGGACTATCTCGATGGCGTGACGGCCGTCGCCGACAATTCGCAGTGGTTGCAATCCAGCTTCGAATACGTCGCGACCGCGGCCGATGACGGGAACCAGATCGTGGTCATGGCCCGCGGTGGGTTCTGGGACAACATTGAGTTGAGCTATCAACTTGCGGAGGTGAGCGCAGTGCCCGAACCGGGCACCTACGCCCTCGGCCTGTTCGCCCTGGCGGCGGTTGGTTTATTAGCCTGGCGGCGGCGGCGTTAAGTTTGTTGGATTGCAATAAAACCAACGCGGGTGGTCCTGCGGGGCCACCTGGGTTTTCGTGGCGGCGGACGACATGAGCGATGCTGCGTCAAGTTAACCTTCCTTCGAATTAATGTGAGGTGTGAGATGTCCCGAGTTTTGCAAGCTTTCATGACCCTGACGATTCTTTCGGCTTTGGCACCTCTCGCAGTTGCGGCCAACGCGAAATACCTGGTTGTGGGCACGAACGCCGGTCCCGCCACGGATGGTCGGATTTTCGAGTTGAACGGTAGTGGTACCGCCGTTGTCGGCGCAGGTTTCGCCCTGCCTGCCGGCCCGCCCAATAGCAGCTTTCCCGTCTTCAACTCAGGCAACGGGTTGCTGATGTACGGCGGCTCGCGTCCCGGTACGGTTGGCAACTTCGATCTGGAAACGTGGATCGATACCAGTTCAGCCACCGTCGCCACGCATGCCTATGGCCTGGGCGGGCTGGTCGACTCGGAATGGGCGGCGGATTCCACCAGCGGAAATTTTCTTTCCGCAGTTCGCAGTCTTAATCGTGTCGTAACTTACAATCCCGTGGCAGGCACGTTCACCAGCGGTGCCACGCACACCATGGGGATCCCGGAGAGCACATGGATTTACGACGGTCACGTGTGGTCGACAGAGGAAGGCAGCGCTATCTGGCGGACACCCTTACTGGCCGGCGGGACGACGTCTGGCGCTATGACTAACATGTTTTCAAGAAGCCCGATCCCGAATTCGCAGGGCGGATACAGCGAGTATGCCACCGCCGTGACTTTTGACGATGGAATCACGCTTTATGGGGATCACAGCAAGAATCTCTATCTGTTCGATCTCGACGCGATGCCCAGCGCGCCCGTGACGACGATTGATTTATTCAGTGTGCTTACGACGTCGGCAGGTGGATTTACCGCCGTTGACGGATACGTCACGGGAATCGTGCTCGACCCCAGCACAGACCTGTTTTATGCTACCGGCGTATTTCGCAATGCGGGCGCTGCGCAGAGCCGCGACTTCCTGATTGCCGTTTCCAAGGGGGGCGTGGTGACGCCATTGTTGCAGGAAATCAACGGCGATGTGATTGTGACAGGCACCGGCTACGGACTGGCCTTTGCCGATTTTTCGTCTGCCAACATGGTTCCGGAGCCGCAAAGTTTCGCCCTGGGCCTGTTCGCCCTGGCGGCGGTTGGTTTATTAGCCTGGCGGCGGCGGCGTTAAGTTTGTTTGCTTGCAACTCAAAGCGGCAGGCGAGCAAGGATGCGATGCTGATAGCTTTGCAAAAGCGGAAAGCGGACGGCGGAAAGCCGACTCTTGGCCGCCAGTGGCTTTCCGCTCTTCGCCTTCCGCTTTTGGCCGAACGCCGCGTGGCGTCAGAACGATTGCCGTATGGATGGCCGCCGCGTGGTGCCGGCGGACGCTGGCAGCGTCCGCAACGATGGGACGCTGGCAGCTTCCGCCACGATGGGACGCTGGCAGCTTCCGCCACGATTGGACGCTGGCAGCGTCCGCCACGACTTATTTAATGACACTTGCAAAAAATTGCGTTAAATTCCCTCTTCTGGTGACCATAAGTAAATAGAGGAAGTCGCATGGCGGCCGACATCGATCAACACGGTAAGGCGGACAAGATGGTCAAGGATGCTCAAGAGGCGTTCCATGAGATCTATGTCCGCGAGCAAGGCAAGATTTACGCCTACATCGCCACGCTGCTGCCACGGCGGCAGCATGCCGAAGAGGTGTTCGCCAACGTCAGCCTCGTGCTGTGGAAGAAGTTCGATCTGTTCGACGCCAACCGCGAGTTCATGCCGTGGGCGCGGGCAATCGCCTACAACGAAGTCCGCAACTACCGTCGCAAGCGGCATCATGGCGACTTGACCTTGAGCGACGACGTGTTGGCCGCGTTGGCCGATACGCGCGAGTCGAACGAGGATTTGTTGCAGCTCCGCGGCGAGGCGCTCAAGGAGTGCATGCAGGGCCTGGTGGCCGATGAGCGCGAACTGATCGAGAAGTATTACCTGGGGGAGGAAAACGCCAAGACGCTGGCCGAAGAGTATCAAACGACCGCGGCGGCCATCTACATGCGGACGCATCGCATTCGGCAGTTTCTGCACGAATGCGTCGATCACCGCGTGGCCTTGGAGCAGTAAGCAATTGGGGCAGTAAGGAGTGGGACACATGGGCAAATGGAAAGGCGCTTTCGGCAGGGCGAGCCGAGAGTTGCGAGAACTGACCAAGAAGATGTGCGACGGGGCGATCACGGCAGAGGAAGCCTCCCGGCTGGAGCAATTGCTGCGCGAGGACGAGTCGGCCCGGTTGTTCTACTTGGCGCACATGGAGATCCACGGCCATCTGCAATGGCAAACCCGCGGTTCCCGCGAATTGTGGCCGGCCGAGATGGCGGCGGGCGAGGGCGAAGCGGCGGTCGT
>JBGTJT010000654.1:0-3402 GCA_041744995.1 Pirellulales bacterium
CCACCCAACGCCCCAGAACTTGGCGTGAAACTGGGAAGATTACAAAGACTCAGCAAATCCTCGCTCTAGTGGCATAGGAATTCCAGTTTGTGGCACTAGCGGCCGGTTCTTCGGCGCCAACCGGGGGCTAGTGCCCTCCGGCTGATGTTCTATTCCGATTTTTTCACAGCCCCTGACCCCTGACCCCTGACCCCTCAACCCTCAACCCTCAAAACCCTCGCCAACGCCAACGGCTTGAATTACAGTAGAGAAGGTGCTTTTCTTGCCAAGGGATTCGATAAAGGTGTTGCCATGCCTCGTTTTTGCTGTTTCATGTTGACGGGCCTGTTTGTGTTGGCCGCTTTGCCGGGTCTGGCGCCGACCGCCTCGGCCCAGCGGGCCATCAACCCGGTGGTCCGCACTTTTCGGCCCGACCCGAACTGGGGCGGCTACGACACGCGTCGGCCGGCGGGCGCGTTGGTGCTGGTCGATCAGGCGATCACCGATCCGGCCGCCTTCATCCGCGGCAATCGCTGCATCGTCGGCCGCTGGGTGTTCGACCGTCATCTCAGTGACAGCTACTACGGCTATCTCCGCTATGCCAACGCCAACGACGACGAACTGGGCGTTCGCCCGCAGGCCGGCCCGTTCCGCGTGGTGATTCCATCCGACAAGAACATCGAACTGGCGCTGCGCCCCACGCAACACGCCGACGTGGTGATCCTGCGCGAAATCCCCGGCACGACCTTCCACGAACTGGTCGCCTACAACGCCATCCCCGAGGAAGGCGAAGTCTGGCTGCCGCGAACCATCGCCAACACGGGCGATGCCTTCTGGGGAAGCGCCGAGTACCGGCACGCGAAGTAGGTCAGGCATTCCTGCCTGACCCAAAACGCAAAGCATGTTTCGCCAAGACGGCCTGCACGCGGGGGCGATGGCGCGTTGAACCGGTGCAAGCCTTTGTGGTCGAAAAAGTCTACTCTTCTTTGGTCAGGCAGGAATGCCTAACCTACTTGAGCGCAGCGGAACTCTAGGCGAGGTCCGCTACATTTAGCATTACGGCTTCTAGCGAGTATAATAGCGAGTGGTCCGTTCATCATTTTGCGGAGGCAGACATGATCAAGTTCAACGTCGATTCTGAATTGCAAGCCAAGCTGACTGCATCGGGCAAGCCGCTGGAGATCTGCGACGAGTCGGGCCGCACGATCGGCTATTTTCAGCCCGCGTTGGCTCCCGGCGAACTGAAGAAGTTGTCGCCCTATTCCGATGCGGAGATCGAGCAGAATTGCAGTTAGCGAGAGGGCCGGGCACTTTCTGAGATCTGGAAGGACCTGGAAAGCGGCTCTCGCTCATGAAATACACTGACAGTAGTAATAGTCCATTGCATCTTCAACTTTGTGGACTAACCGAAAAAACTCTTGCCAAATAACCATAGCACTGCAGCGATGATTAACATCACACACAAGCAAGCCGGCAACAGTGGCCGTTGATTCCGCGCGGCATGCGTTATATTCACGAGGTAACCGATGCTGAAAATGCTCAGTACGGGCAACGTGATCTTTGCAATCATCGCTTCAAGTACTTCCGCGTAACCGCCAGTTGTGCCGGCAGTTTCTAACTGAGACGCATTGAACTGACCGCTGTGCATGACCGCTGTGACGATCAACTCGAACGTGGCCAGAGCCGACGCCAGGAATATCCAATTGCGCGCATTCGGATTTCCCTCCAACTCACTACTGGTTGGGAGCGCCGCAACAAGGGCGGTCAGCATGGAAGCTATGCCGAGCGGCCCCGGCAGCCCGATCATTCTGTCAGCGAATGTTATGCGGCACCAAATGAACAACAACGCCGCGAGCGTCGTCGTGATCAGTATGTCGATTAATCGTATCTGTGCTCGCGATTCTTCCATCTCAACATGCCTCCTCACGGTCGCTAGACGATTATATAAAACGCCGCCAGCGCCGCCAACTCGAACAATGCATGTGAGAATAATCGCTCGGTTGGATTTGACGTCGCACGCGTCGAAATCGCACCGAATGCCGTGGCACAGGTGACTTGCGCAGTCACGGCATACAGAACACCACGAACATGGCTACAAGCGCGGCGAGATTGGTTAGCGCCGCAAGCAATGCCGCGACGCACCCCCAGCTTGGTCCTGTCCGTCTCGTTAGCGCAAGAGAAGTTGCCGGGCCGATAATGAACAACAACGGCAGCGACGTCGAAGAAACTACCTCCCAAAAAGCATCGGCGTAATGCGCCTTGAGCCAAGCCCAAGTCGGCGGCCCACCCATAACGCGCAAGCTCCCGATCATCCCGCACACAAAGTCCGCCACAAGCAACAGGGCCGCCACGGTAAGCCAGTTCCACATCGCTCGCTCCCATCCGCGGCGATAGGTCACAGCGGCAAAGATAGCCACGCCCATGGATGCAATGCCCAATCGCCCCGGTATCAGCGCGTAGGGGGCGACCCATGTGTAGCGGAACCAGGCCAGGCAGACCGCGGCGAGCGCCACCAGAGCCAGCAGATCGATCAATCGGAATTGCCGCAAGGGTTGCAATGTCATTGGCTTTCTCGGCGAATCTCATATATGTTCGCGTAGAGGCGGCAAGGATATTCCGCAGATAGTCACGATTCGAGACGCCTTCCTGTCGTAATCTACTTGCTCGCGACTTCCCGATGTCGAAAACAATCGACCGTATGATCGTTCACCATCCCCACCGCCTGCATCAGGGCATAACAAATCGTGCCGCCGACGAACTTAAACCCCCGGCGTTTGAGATCCTTGCTTAGCGCATCGCTTTCGGCCGTGGTGGCCGGCACTTGCTGCAACGAGCGCCAGCGGTTCTGGATCGGACGACCGTCGACGAAGGTCCACAGATAGGCGTCGAACGTGCCGAACTCCTGTTGCACCGCCAGGAACTGCCGGGAGTTGATTACGGCCGAGTTGACCTTCAGCCGATTGCGGACGATGCCTGGATCGGCCAGCAGTTTTTCGACCCGCTTCTCCGTGAAGCGGGCCACCTTGGCCGGATCGAAGTCGGCGAAGGCGCGGCGGTAGCCGGCCCGCTTTTTGAGAATGGTCGACCAGCTCAGCCCGGCCTGGGCGCCTTCGAGCAGGAGAAACTCGAACAACACCCGGTCGTCATGCCGAGGCACGCCCCACTCTTCGTCGTGATAGGCAACGTCCAACGGCCCGCCGGCGGCGGCCCAGGCACAGCGGGTGGGTTGTTTCATGTGTCATCCTCGTAGCGGAACTCGCCGTAGTCGTTGCGGAAGCTGCTAGCTTCGAAAGCGCCGGGATAAACCGGTTTGGAGTTGAGAATGAAAGAGTCTTACGGCGAAGTCCTAGCCAGACACGCTGGCCCTGAGTCGTACGCTGTCGATGGTAACATCGGGGGTGTAGCCACGGCAGGGGTACGCTT
>JBGTJT010000655.1:0-21209 GCA_041744995.1 Pirellulales bacterium
GTTGTACCTGGCGATTACGGTTCGTTTACCTCGTAGGCAGTCACCGGATAGATGGTATCTTCATCGATTTGCTCGTAGACGACGATAATGTAGTCGCCATCGAGGGTATGTCCGAAGACGCAGGGACGCCCGCTCGATTGACTGAATCCGTCGCTTTCCCAATTATTAAGGACATATTCCACGTCTTCCGGATCGAAACCGTGCTCAGCAATATGGGCGACGTTCGCATCTTCATCCCAGATTATGTTGATGAATGCGGCCATTTAATGACTATAGCATTCCGTTGCGATAAGGCAACGAGTTGATATAGAACTGGGGGGCATCAAGCGGCCTATGATGGTTCTTCGCAACCTGAAAATCGCGAACCGTGGCACATTATTATAGACATTTTTTCTCAATATTTCTGTCCAGATTCGCAAAGCCTCTGTATATATCAGGGTAGACGGAGGCTTGCCGCCGCTTCCTCCGGAAACGCAACTCCTTCCCTGGTAACGACTTTTGCCTTCTCCCGATCGCACTGCCGAGTTCATCCGCCTGTTGCAGGCCTACGATCGCGGGCTGCATGGGTACATTCTTGCGCTGGTCGGCGACTGGGAGGCAGCCAACGACCTGCTGCAGGAAACCAGCGTGCGGCTGTGGGAACAGTTCGACGAGTTTCGTCCCGACGGCGACTTCAGCGCCTGGGCGCGGGCCATTGCCCGGTACCAGGTGCTCAACTACTTCAACCACAAGAAGCGGGAGCGGCTCGTGTTCAGCGAGGCGTTTGTCGCGACCGTTGCCGACCGCGCCGGTGAGCTGTCCGCCCTGCAAAGCGCCCGCGGCGAAGCGTTGGCCGAATGCCTGGGCAAGCTGGACGATGGCCAGCGGGAATTGATTCGCCGCTGCTATGCCGAGGAGGCGACGATCAAGTCGGTGGCCGACGACATGGGCCGTTCACTGGAGTCGACATATAAGTCGGTGCAACGGATTCGCAAGTCGCTGCACGACTGCATCCGTATGCGATTGGCGGAGGAAGAAGCATGAACGAGCATGCCTCGTCGCAAAGGCCGAATGACGTGTTGTTTGCCGAGTTGCATCGGCTGACGACCGGATTGCGCGAGCAAACGATCTCCGCCGGCGACGCTCAGCGGCTGGAGTCGCTCGTCTGCACCAACCCGGCGGCCAGGGATTTGTATTTGCTGCTTACCTTGGAGTCTCTCGAGCTGAGCCGCTGGGCGCGTCATCCGGCACTGTCGGCCGCCGACCTCGCCCGCAGCGCCTGGGAGCAGGAGACCGAAGTGGAGAGCCGCCTGCGTCGAATCTGGGAGGCGGCTTATGACTTTATTTCCAACTACACGACTTTAGCAGCGCTTGTTTCCGGCCTGTTTGTCACCACGGTCGTGCTCTCGCTGGCGCTGTGGCCCGTGCCCGAGTCGAAGCTAGCCGCGCCGGCCGCCGATGTGCCGTCGACGGAGTTTGTCGCCCGGATCAGCGGCTCGCAGCAGGCAACCTTTGACGCAACCAGCGACGGCAATCTCAAGAACCGCGACCTGTTCGACGACGACAAGATCATGCTGGCCAGCGGGCTGTTGGTGATTGAATATGACACCGGCGCCCGGGTGACGCTGGAAGGGCCGGCGACGTATCACGTCAATGGCGCCAATGGCGGCGATTTGCGTGTTGGCAAGTTGGCGGCCAACGTGCCGCAGCAAGCGACCGGCTTTGCTGTCGCCACGCCGTTTGCCACGGTGACCGATTTGGGAACCGAATTTGGCGTCATCGTCAGCGACGACACGACCGATGTCGCGGTGTACCAGGGTGAAGTGCGGATGGAAGTCACCGGTTCGAGCGGACGGCCGCAGGCCCTCAGGCTGACTGCCGGCGTCGTTGGCCAAGCCAATCGTTCGGGCAAACTGACGACCGTTTCCGGCACAACCGAGCAACTGGCCATTGTTCGCGACATATCGCGCGATTTCAAAAACGGCTCTATGGTTGCGACTTCGTTGAAAGGCAGTTTGCTAAATAGAACCGTCGGACAAACCGTCAACGGATTCACCGTTGCATTGGCTACTGCAGACTCTACGCTTGTGACGGATGGTTCCATCAACATCGACAACCGCACGCTGACGGGATTGGTTAATGCTGGCAAGAAGTTCACGCTAGAGCGTGTATGTTTTGATTCGGCCGGCAGCACAGCGACCTGGAACATCACCAACGCCGCCGCGGCGGGCACGAAGCTCTTCTTCTTCACATCAGATGTTGATAACGGAGGCGAGAGCGTCATTATCACAAACGGCACCGACCCGATTGCGTTCAGTTCCCTGCTGGGTGGCTTCCAGATTGATAACAATACGGTCTATACGACCGGCCAAATGGATGGCTTTTTCGATCAAAGCTCGGGCACGCTGAATGCGATGACTGCTGACAATACGAATCCGATTGCCGTCTGGGATGTAACCGGACTTACTCAAGTGACATGGACTCCGAACAAGGTTGGTCAACAAGCTGGATTCTTCACCGTCCATCCGATCCTGCCCGTCACGAAGTCCGCCCGCAGTGGACCACAACCATGAGGGAAGCCCATGCACATTGAATTGATTACCGTTGACACCGGCCTGCCCATCGCCTTTGTGCCCGAACCGGGAGCCTATGCCCTGGGACTGCTGGGAGCCGTGGGCGTGATTCTGCTGCTGCGGCGGCGGAAGAAGAGGGCTTTGTAATGTTCCAAGAACGGTACCTGGCACCTTTATTCCACTTGGCACCTTTATTCCACTCATTTGAACTGCGTCGAAAGGTATAGTTATGAATAGGCGAAAGAAGTGTCCGAACGCTTGGTACAGGCAATGCCGCCCGAAGCTAAATCCATTCTTCGCAATCACCCTGTCCGTATTTCTTGTTTCCAATGCGGGCGCGGCAGTGATCACCAGTCTGACGTTCCAGGACGGCGCGGCGGCGTACACAGGCGCCTCGCCCTACGCGGGAACGCGAGACACGTTCATCGAGCAGGATGCCACCTCTAGAAACAATGGCACGTCCACCACGCTCTCGATCAGGGATCGCACCAACGACCGCGATGCGCTGATCCGCTTCACCGGCATGGGTGACGGTTACGTCCTGGCGCCGAGTGTCGCGTCCGCGCAGCTCACACTGACTACGTCGCAGATAGTTTCCACGGGGCTGAATAACTTTGACCTGTTTCTCGTGAACACCAACGACAGCGGATGGCTCGAGGGTGCGGGCGGAAATCCGCCCGCCGTTGGGACCGGCGCGACCTACTCGCACGAGGTCTACAACACAGCCTCCTGGAACGGCGGCACGCGGACACCCGTTGCGTTGACCACCGCCGCCAACGCGCCGATCGCCTCGGTCAACATCACCGGCGCGGTGGCCGGCGACACCTTCGCGTTCAATTTTTCCGGCGCGACTGCGATGGCGCAGATTCAGAGTTGGATCGCCGGCGGCGCCAATGGCGGGTTCATCATTCTGGGGCGCGGTGCGGACGGCTTCGGCGGCGGCACTGACACTCCCCAATGGGACGTCCACTCCCGCGAGGCTGTGACGGCTGCGAACCGCCCCAAGCTCACGCTCAATGGCAATTTCGCGATCCCGTCGGACCACTTCGAGACGTACACGCCGGACGTTGCCAACAACCTCGCACCCGGCTGGACCGTGGTCGGAGACGCCGTCGTCACGGGTGCAACCGCTCAGTCGCCCATCCAGAACAGTCCCTCCGATAGCCAAGGCGTTCGATTGAATGATGCCTCCACCTCGAACAATCCCAGCATCCAGCGCGGTGTCAATGTCGCCAGCGCGGACACGCTCTATGTGCAGTTCGACTTCAAGCCCACCGCCGATGTCCTGAATCCACAATTCCGTTTGCAGGACACGGGTGGCGGCACGCCCGAACTGCATTTGCACCTGCGAGGGTTCGGCAATGGTGACAAGCCCCAGTACCACAACGGTTCCGGCTTTCAAGACCTGAACACCGTGATCGACAACGACACATGGTATCGCTACACGCTCACGATCGACCCGGAGAACACGGCGGGCACGAATACGTTTGATCTGCGCATTCAGTCCCTCGCCGATGCTTCGGTGGATGACATCTATTCAAACCTCTCGTTTCGGCAGGACACCGCCGACTACGCTTTCGTCAACTTCAGTTACAACATTGTTGCCAGTGACATCGGGGGGATCTACTACCTTGACAACGTGCTGGCCACGACGAATGCCAACGACTTGAACTTCTCGGTGCTGGCAGTTGTCCCGGAACCGGAATCGATCGCGCTGGCTGTGCTCGGCGTCCTAGGGTTGGTCGTGCTGTTAAGGCGGCGGCAATCCTAATGCCTGCCTCTAGCCAATTTGTGCAGTTCTGTAGGGATTTAGACGAGATTCGCAAATGCTTATGCCTCGCGGGGGTGAACAGGCGTATGAAGCGGCAACACGGTTTTACACTTGTCGAACTGCTGGTCGTGATCGCGATCATCGGCATCCTGATTGCGATCCTGCTGCCGGCGGTGCAAAGTGCGCGCGAAGCGGCGCGGCGCGTGCAGTGCGCGAACCAGTTGAAGCAGCTTGCCTTAGCGCTGCAAAGCTACCACTTTACGCACGACACGCTACCCGCTGGCGCCAATTGTCCCACCGTGGCCGGTTCCACTTGCGAGAAGCTTTATGGTTGCCCCAATTGGTTCGTCTCGCTGCTGCCTCATATCGAGCAGTCGGCGCTGTATCAACAACTTGATCTCAACAAACGCACCTACCACGAGCCGAATGCTAGCCTGATCCTGAATCTCACTCTATCCGGCATGAAATGTCCTTCCGACCCCGCCCCGGAATTGCAGGGCCACAGTCGATTTGCCAGCAGCGGTTGCCCCAGTGGCACACATATTGCAGGCCCGAAGACTGATGCTTCTAAGACAATGGGTCTGTGGTACGCGCCCAGCGGCGGTCCCGTTGCCCCAACCACCGGAACCTGCATGGTTCCCAAAACGGCTGAAGGATTGAATTGCCTTTCCCAGCATCAGGGATATATGGACTTCGGTACGCCGGGCTTGTTCACTTCCGGGCGGGTGTCGTACTCGTTCGCCAATTGCCGCGATGGGTTGTCCAATACGTTCTTGCTGGGTGAGCAACTACCCGCGTACAACAAAGACATGATGCTGTTTAACAGCCACTATATTGTCGCCACGACCAACATCCCGCCGAACCAGCATCGAGCCATGCCGTGCCAGCCGTTTCCGTCGAACTGGGTGGCTCCTGGCAACTGCAATCTCTGGATGTTGGGATTTAAAAGCCAGCATCCAGGCGGTGTGTCGATGGCGATGGCCGACGGCAGCGTTCACTTCGTGAGTGAGACGATTGATTACGACACGTGGGTCTACCTGGGCCACCGCAATGACGGAAAGGCGGCCAGTCTACCGTGACGCCTTCTCAACGCATCTTCTGGATGATCTCGACCTCGCTCTTCTTATCGTTGTTCGCGGGATGTGGCGATGCCGTCCCAAAGACAATTCCCGTAACCGGTCTGGTCACCATCGACGGATCACCGTTGCAGCAAGGCACGGTGATATTTATGCCGGTCGAGTCCAGCGACGACGGTCCTAGCCGAATCGCGACGGGTGTTGTCCAGTCTGACGGCACGTTCTCGTTGAGCACCTTCGCAAATGGCGACGGCGCGATCATCGGTGAGTACCAGGTGGCGATTGACGCGCGAGGTCCGATTTCTACCGAGAATTTCGGGGAAGAAGCGGCCTCTGCCGTTCCTTCGCGTTATGCGTCTCCCGCGACTAGTGGGCTAACCGTATCAGTTACTCACGAAATGAACGCCTGCAACTTCGAGTTGCTTTCTGGCGAGCCAAGGTAACTAAGGTTTCCAGCGCTATGCGGATTACGTCGAGCCGTACGTGCTGCCCGAAACGGCCCGCCGCCGCAAGAAACTGGCCGCACGGAAGAACTCCGCGAGCGAATGACGCGTGAGGGAAGTTAGTGTCGGACGGCAAGTTCAGCTATCAACACTCACCGTGCGGTCAACCGCACAGGAGAATCCTATGAGCCTATCACGAAGAGACTTTTGCACATCACTCGCGCTCGGCGGTGCTGGCGTATGAAGTCGAGGGACTGGTTCCCGGCAACAAGTGGCAGAAACTGTGCGATGGCAGATCGATCGGCCACAAGCGAATTCAGAAATTCGACCGCACCGAAGTTGCCAAAGTGCGCGTCAAGATCACCGAGAAGGCGGCCACGCCGATGATCCGCCGCCTGGCGGTGTTCGACGTGGGCTAACGGAATGTCGCCAACGGAATGTCATAGAGAACGCGTCTCCAACAGTTCGACGGAACATCATGAAGAAGAGTGTGTACGTAGCTGCAATGGCGTTGGGGCTGGCAGTTTTTTTGCTCGGCCCGGCGGTCGGTGAAGAGGCTTCAGTACAGCTTGGCGAAGACGGCAAATTGGAGTACATCCCGGACGAACAGGGCAACAAAATTCCCGACTTCTCCCGCTGTGGCTACATGGGCGGGGGCGTCAAGATTCCGAACGTGGCGGTCAAGCGGACGCTCGAACCTCGACCCGGCATGCAGCGCCAGATGCAGTACTACTCGGCGGAGGCTGCCGGGGAAGGGGACGACACCGAGCGGATTCAGCGGGCCATCGACCAGGTATCGGCGATGCCGGTCGATGAACACGGCTTTCGCGGCGCCGTCTTGCTCAAACGCGGCTTGTATCGGGTCAGCCGCCCGTTGAATATCAGGACATCCGGCGTCGTCCTGCGTGGCGAAGGGCAATTCCAGGACGGCACGATTCTTCTTCGCACATGGTCTGAAGGAGGGGCGTTAACCGTCATCGAGGTGGGCGAGCCGGCTCGTCGCCAGCTCACGGAGATTGAAGGAAGCCGTCGAAAGATTAGCGACAGCTACGTGCCGTGGGGCGCCGAATCATTCAACCTGGAATCCACCGACGGCTTATCGGTGGGCGACAAGGTGATCGTCCTGCGTCCGTGGACGGAGCGTTGGGCCGAGGATGTCGGCATGGGAGGAAAGTGGTCGCATGAGGACGAGATCGCCGGGTTGAACTTTCGCTTTCAGCGCGAAATTGCGGCTATCGATGGAAACCGCATCACGCTGGATGCGCCAACGGTACAGCCGATGGAGGACAAGTACGGCGGCGGATTTGTTTATCGTTACGAAGAGGAAGGCGCGCTCCATCAGGTGGGCGTCGAGCACTTGCGACTGGTCGCTAGTAAAGATGGAGTCGGCAACACGAGCGGCGTCGCGTTGAGGGGCTGCGTCAATGCCTGGGTGCGCAACATCAACGCCGTTCACTTCGGCTATGCAGGCGTGCAGTTGTCTTATCGTGAGGCGGACGGCAAGCACCGGCTCTATGGGTCGGGCAGAGAATTTGGCCCGGGATGTAAATTTGTCACGGTCCAGGATTGTGCGGTTTTCGAGGTTGCCCAAGGGGCCGCTATGGGTTTCCCAACAACAATGGGCAGTATTGCCTGTTTCAGCGGCTTTACGCCGAAGGGCGGCACACCCTGCAGGTCGGTGCCTGGTCGCAAGGCCCTAACGTGTATCTCGATTGTGTCAGCACCGGCGACGTCGGCCCGCATCACCGCTGGGCGATGGGCTGTCTCTATGACAATACCAAGGGCCACCACATCGTTCCTGACCGGCGCCGGTTTGGAGCACACGGATGGACCGGTGCGCAGATCGTCTTCTACAATACCGCCGGAGGCTGGCCAGGCGACGCATCGCAACCCCCGACGGCACGCAACTACTCGCTTGGCCACGCCGATCCGACCGGAGACCGGAAAAGCCTGAAAGGGTCGGTGCTAGCCCCCCGCAGCCTCTATCTCCAGCAGTTGGAAGAGCGGTTGGGCAAACAAGCCGTGGAAAACGTCACGACGGAAGCGCAGCGCAAGGCCGTCATCGCGGCCCCCGAAGAAAACCCGCTGAGCAAATGGACCATGATCTACGACGAACTGGTCGAGCGATTAAAGAGGTAGAATAGGCGACGCTACACGCGTTGTGCTGCGCTATCGCCTGAGTGGAACAGTTGGGTTTGCCCTTGCCTTGTTTAGTAAGCCACTGGCCGAGCGATAGCTCGCAACCGGTGGAAATTGCCAGTAGACTATCTGACAGGCTGAGCCTCCCCTCCCTGTTCTTTGAATTGACTCCAGGAGTATCCTCATGTTGAATCTTCGATTACTTATTTCGTTGTTCCTCTTCGTATCCCTCTCGCTGCTGGCGCCGGCGGCTCCGTCCGCAACGGCGAGTGAGCCAGCCTTTGGCACGCGACCGAATATCCTGCTGATCATCACCGACGACCAAGGCTATTACGACCTCTCCTGCCATGGCAATCCGCACCTGTCGACGCCGCATCTGGACAAGTTGCACGAGCAGTCGACCCGGTTCACCCGGTTCCAGGTGTCGCCGACCTGCGCGCCGACCCGCGCGGCCATCATGTCCGGCAGGGCGCCGTTCTATGTGGGCGTAACGCACACAATTCTCGAGCGGGAGCGAATGAAGCTCGGCGTGCCGACCCTGCCCGAAATGCTCCGGGAGGCCGGCTATACGACCGGCATCTTCGGCAAGTGGCACCTGGGCGACCAGGATCCGTATCGGCCCGACGCCCGCGGGTTCGACGAGGTGTTTATCCACGGGGCGGGCGGCATCGGACAATCGTACGGTGGCAGTTGCGGCGATGCGCCGGGCAACACGTATTTCGATCCGTGGGTATTGCACAACAACAAGTTTGAACAGACGGAAGGCTTTTGTACCGACGTATTTTTCAACCAGACGGCAGCTTGGATCGACCAGCAGCGGCAAGGCGACAAGCCGTTCTTCGCCTACCTGTCGACCAACGCACCGCACGGGCCGTTCATCGCGCCGGAATCGTATCGCAAGAAGTTCGAGCAGCAGGGCCACAACGGTAAGACCGTGGGCTTTTACGGAATGATCGAGAACATCGACGACAACGTCGGCAAGCTGTTGGCCAAGCTGGACGAGTGGGATCTGGCGAAGGATACCATCGTGATTTTCATGACCGATAACGGTGCGGCGGCGACCGCCTACCACGGCGACCACAAAGGAGCCAAGGGTAACGTCGATGAAGGGGGCACGCGGGTGCCGTTTTTTGTTCGCTGGCCGGGCAAGTTCGCCGCCGGCGCCGATGTTGACCGCGTGGCCCGCCACGTCGACCTGCTGCCGACGTTCGCGGAGATCGTGGGCACCAAACCGAAACAGGCAGACCAACTCCACGGCCGCAGCCTGGTGCCGCTGCTCAAAGACGCCGACGCCGCCTGGCCGGATCGCTATCTCTTCTTCCACCGGGGCCGCTGGGGCCGCGGCAAAGCGGAGTCGGCCAAAATGCAAGACTTTGCGGTCCGGTCGCAGCGATTCCGGCTGGTTGGTCCCCGCAACCTGTATGACATGGAGAACGACCCGGGACAAAAGAAGAACGTGATTGGGGAGCATCCCGAAGAAGCCGAGCGGATGCTGGCCGCTTACGAGAAGTGGTGGGAAGGTGCGCAGCCGCACCTGGTCAACGAAGACGCACCGCTGGAAGGCCCCAATACGTTCCACCAGATGTTTCGCGAGCAGATGAGCGACAAGGACAAGTAGAACCGCGAACAAGACCTTTGCACTGACCACCGAGTGAGATCGCGCCCGATGAAGCTCTACCTACTTGCCCCCTGCCTGCTGGCGATGTGGCTCTTGTTGCCGAGTTTGCCGCTTGTCCGCGCCGAGCAGCCAAGCCGTCAGATCAGCGGCGTCTATCCGCATCTGACCATGTATAACCACGAAGCCGAATGCGGCACCGGCGCGGTGGTTCCCTGGGCCGACCGATTGTGGGTGATCACCTACGGGCCGCACCTGCCGCAAGGCTCCTCCGACAAGCTGTACGAGATCACGCCCGAGCTGGAGCAGATCATTCGCCCCGAGAGCGTCGGCGGCACGTCGGCCAACCGCATGATCCATCGCGAGTCGCAGCAGCTCAACATTGGCCCGTACCTGATCGACGCGGAGCGCAACGTGCGGGTATTGTCGCCCAAGCGAATGCCAGGCCGGCTGACCGGCACGGCTCGGCACCTGACCGATCCGGTGAACAAAATCTACATCGCCACGATGGAAGAAGGGCTGTATACGGTCGACGTCAACACGTTGGAGTTCATCGAGCACATCGCCGACGGCAACAAGCAGTCCCGCGTTGGCGAGGGCATCGACTCCAAGCTGCCGGGCTATCACGGCAAAGGTCTTTTCTCCGGCCAAGGGGTACTGGTTTACGCCAACAACGGCACCAAAGGCAAGATTCAGGATCCGACCATCACCTCCGGCGCGCTGGCCAAGTGGCAGGGCGAAGGCGATTGGCAACTGATCCGCGAAAACCAGTTCACTGAAGTCTCCGGCCCGGGCGGCATCTACGGCAATGAGCATCCAAAGACCGACCCCATCTGGTCGCTGGGCTGGGACTACAAGTCGCTGATTCTGATGCTGCTTGACAAGGGTGAGTGGCACGCCTATCGGCTTCCCAAGGGGAGCCACAGCTACGACGGCTCGCACGGTTGGAACACCGAATGGCCGCGGATTCGCGACATCGGCGAAGACGACCTGCTGGCCACCATGCACGGCACGTTCTGGCGGTTTCCCAAGTCGTTCTCGGCGGCCAACAGCGCCGGCATCGCGCCGCGATCGAACTATCTGAAGGTGATTGGCGACTTCGCCCGCTGGCAGGACCGCATCGTGTTCGGCTGCGACGACTCGGCGCAAAAGGAGTTCCTCAACAGCCGACCGTTCAAGGCCGAACGCGGCAGCCCCGTGCAGAGCAACTCGAACCTGTGGTTTGTGGAACCGGAACGGCTCGATCGGCTCGGCCCCGCCATCGGCCGCGGCTCGGTGTGGCTCAACGAAGACGTCGCCGCCGCAGCGACAAGTGATCCTTATCTGTTCAGTGGATACGACCACCGCATGCTGGTGATCCGGCACGCTACGAAAGAACCGGTCGACTTTGCGCTGGAAGTCGATCGCAAGGGCAATGGCAAGTGGGAGCCGCTCGAGCAGCTTCACGTCGATGGCTCGTTGATTCACATCTTCGACCAGGATACAGAGGGAAGCTGGGTGCGGGTCCGGCCAGAGACGGACGCCAAACAGGTGTGCGTCCATTTTCACTATCGCAACGAGGATCCTCGCACCGACAAGAATGACGTCATGTTCGCGCCAATCTGCCGGGCGGGGGCGGAGCCGGAAACCGGCGGGCTGATTCGCAGCAACCGCAAGGTGCTGAGCCTGCGAACGGGCGAACACGATTATGAGTTGAACGACCGATTAGAACTCGTTCCGGCCAGTACGCCGGACGAGGTATTCGCCGGAGCCGAACAGCCGAAGAACATGATCACCATCGATGCAGCCTCGGCCATTGTGGAAGAGGACGGCAAGCGGTATCGCATTCCCAAGCACGACGCCTACGGCGACGCTCTGGGGCGCATCTGCCGCGAGGTGGCGACCGAACGCGACCTGTTCAACTTCCACGGCACCTTCTATGAACTGCCGGCCCGCAACGCCCAGGGCTTCGCCAAAATCCGTCCCATCGCCACGCACAATCTGGCGATTGACGACTACGCCTCGCACTTCGGCCTGCTATTGATAACGGGACTCAACGAGCAAAGCAACGACCGCGTCATTCGCAGCGCCGACGGCAAGGCGGCCGTGTGGGCGGGTGTGATCGACGACCTGTGGAAGCTCGGCAGGCCGCGCGGCGAAGGCGGACCGTGGAAGGACTCGGCCGTGAAGGCCGCGGTTCCTTCCGATCCGTACCTGATGACGGGCTACGACCGCAAGTCGCTAAGCCTGGAGGCCGATCGCGACGTGAACATGCTGGTCGAGATCGACATCGACGGCACCGGCGTCTGGGTGCCGTATCAGAGCTTCGTCGTAACGAAGGAAAAACCGGTCGAGCACAGATTCCCCGAAGGCTTTTCGGCCTACTGGGTACGACTCACAGCCGACGCCGATTGTAAGACCACCGGCTGGTTCGTGTATGAGTAGCGCAATACAAGCTCGACGCGCCAGCGAGTGGGTCGGCGGAGGAGATGATATTGTTCCGCTCACGAGCGCTGATATCCGCTAATCTCCACGGTTGCGAAGCCAGTCAGATGATTCTGTCCTTCATTTTGCTGTCTGGAAATGTTGGCGAACATTAGCGTGGATTAGCGGTTGAAACTCTCTCCCTCCGCCGACCCACTCGCTGGCGCGTCGAGCTTGTATTCCCGGACAGGACAATGGTCCTATCCTACGAGCTGGTCAGTTCCAGATCGATGTGGTTGTCGCCGCTTGCGACGGTCTTCTTCAGGTCGCTGGTTTGGGTCGAGCCGTATCGGGCGGGCGTAATCAAATCGCCTGGCGTGGGCGACTCGAAGCCGTCGCCGGGAAGCGGGTCTTCGCTGGCTACAACCGTCACGACGTACTCGCCCAGCGGCAGGCCGTGCTCTTCTCCTACCTTAAGCGCGTAATGGCCCGAGGAGTCGATCTGACCGACAGCCGTCGGTCCGCCGCCCACCGCATGAAACGAGACCGCGCCGCGGTCCAGCGGCTTGCCGTCGAGCGTCACCACGCCCGAGACGGTGGATTGTTGGCCAGAGCAGCCGAGGAATATTGCAAGTGGAAAAAACAGCAAGGCGATTTTCATGACACTACCAGGAGAAATCCTAAATCCTAATCTCTAAATCCTAAACAAATCCAAATGAAGGAAATCAGAATGTTCCAAACGGTCAGGACGAAAACGTTTTGAGCATTCGAGCCTTCAACATTTGGACATTGTTTAGGATTTCGAGATTCGTGTTTAGGATTTTCCCACTTAGGATTTAGAAGTTGGGATTTCGAATTTTCGCCGTCTACGGCAGCGAGACCACTTCGCCGCCGGACTTGGTGGCCAGCCCGCGATAGAGATTATAGTCGATTCCCTCGGCGATAAACCGTACCGAACCATCGGCCAGACAAAAATGCGCCCCGCCGGGATGCCGGCTGCGGAAGCTCATTACGTTGGGCCAATCGTCCGGCGTGGCCGGTTCGGGAAAGTAGTTCAGCGGCGCGTGGCAACTGGCATAGTCCCCGTTGGCGTAGTAGGCAGCAGAATGGTTGTTGTGCTGCGGCACGTCCTCACCGATCAGAAACGTATTGCTGGCGCCGTCTTTAATGTTGGCCATGGTAATCGGCCGCAGGTGCGTGTGCCGCCAGAAGATACCGGAACATTGCGAGAGATTGTGGCAATCGGCGCCGCTGCCTTGGTGGATGCTGGCCGCTCCGCCCATCCGCGTGTCGCCGACCACGCCCTTGTAGCTGGTCAGCGCCACGGGGATGTTCGCCAACTGCCATTGATTCGTCGCGAGCTGCCGTACCGAGTCGTCGGTAGGACACTGCAACACACTGAGTTGAACGGCCAAAGCATCGCGACACTCGGCCCGCACGATGCCCTGGCCGGCGCCCATCGCGCCGGTCGCGACTTCAAAGCGGTCGTGAAGCGCCTGTTGTTCGAGGAAGGGCAGGACGTTCAAAATCCAGCCCCGGCCGGTCAGCTTTTCCGCCGGCGCCGTTACACCGTCGAACGGGAGATCATAGCCGTGACTGGTAGGCAATGTGCCGTGACTGAACTCGAAGTTATGCACCGCCAGGCCCAACTGTTTGAGCTGGTTGCTGCACTGCGTCCGCCGGGCCGCCTCCCGCGCCGATTGCACCGCCGGCAGCAGCAGCGCGATCAGGATGCCGATGATCGTGATTACCACGAGCAATTCCACGAGGGTAAAGCCTCGCTCCGCGGAGCATGCGGAATGCGGAGTGCGGAATGCGGCCGGTCTTGAGGATTGAACATGCTTCATGCTAGGTTCCGTCTCTCTGCAATTGTTACGCAGCTTTTTCATGCTTTGTGCCTGCTGGATCGGTGAGAAATCATTTCAGTTCGGTCGCAATCGGTGCGGGCCAGAAGCCGAACCCTCCGCCGACAACTCCCTTCGGCTTTCCGCCTTCCGCATTCCGCTTTACAAACTCTTCTTCCGCCGCCACAGTAGCAGGGCCACGCCCACGGCTCCCAGCAGTCCCAGGATATAGGCTCCCGGTTCGGGCACAAAGGCGATGGCCAGGCCGTTGTCAGTCGGCAGGATTACAAACGCACCGCCACCGATGGGATTGCTGAACTGGGTGGCGTCGACCGCGAACAGACTCGCGTCGAAGCCAATGACGCCGCCGGTGGTGGTGACAAACTCCCAAAGATACTGCTGGCTACTATTAAAATTATCGATGTCGCCGGGGTTGGTCCCGCCGCCCGACAGTAGTGACACCACGTCGATCGTGAACCCGCCGGCGGACAACCCGCTCAGGTCGAGTGTCCCGGTCACCGCCAGCAGATCCCAGCCCGGCCCTCCGGCTGCGCCGGCGGTGCCGTTAGCGTCGTCGATCTCGAACAGGAAGTCGCCGCCGTCGTTCCAGACTTCGCTACCGGTGTTAATGGTGCCGATGCTCGCCCCGGGCGACAGCGTGCCGAACAGGTCGACGCCGGCGGTGATATTGCCATTGCCGCCGAGCGTACCGCCGGCATTGACCGTGTACTGGCCGCCGCCGGTGTGCGTGCCATGGACGAGCAGTGTGCCAGCCTCGACGGTGGTCGTGCCAGTGTAATCGAGCGTGCCGCCGAGTGTCTGCGTACCGCTGCCTTGCTTGGTCAGCGCCAGCACACCTGGATTGGGATTAAAACCCGGAAAGCCATCGCGGATGAAGCCGTCGAATGCGTAGGTTCCCGTTCCATTGAGTACCAGGTTCCCGGTGCCAAAACTGCCGCTGCTGAATTGTCGGTTCTGCACGATGCCGGAATTGTCACCCGACAGACCGGCTACCGTCTGTGTTGTTCCGAGCAGTTCCAGAATGGCCCAGAATCCGCCTTGAAAGTGCACGACGCTGTTTGGCCCGAACTGGTTGTCGGCCAGCGTGTAGACGCGATTGTAATTGGGCGTGGGCGAGCCGATGATGGTCAAGTCGCCCGGAATAGCGGCCACGCCGGCCGATTTGTTCAGTTGCAGCACACCGTAGTCTTGCACGATGGTACCGCCGGTGTAGGTGTTGGCGGTTGTTCCGCCGAGCGTGAGCGTGCCGAGTCCCGCCTTGCGCAGGCCGCTGCCGGCGGCCGATTCGCTGATCGCGCCGTTGATGGCCAGCGAATTCGCTTGGACAAAGACGCGGCTGTTGCCGGTAAGTACCACCGCACCGTTCCAGGCGTTGTCGCCGGTCCAGCTTGCCAGGGCGCCGCGCCAGCCATCGACGCCCTCGCCGACGATGTGAGCCGTCTCGCCGGATATGGCCATGTTATTCTCCAGTTGCAGCGTCGCGCCGCTGGCGACGTAACTGTTGTTGGCGGCTCCCAAGGCATTGTTGTGGCGGGCCACCAGATAGCCACCGTTGACAAAGGTATCGCCTGCGTAGCTGTTGGCGCCGTCCACGTAAAGAATGCCGCCGTTGACCGCCATGGTGCCGTTGAAGGTGTTGTTACCGCCAAGTATCTGCGTACCGCCGCCCGTCTTAACCAGGTTAAGCAGGCCCGCGTTGGGATTGGCGGTATTGTTGACTCCCGTTGAGGCGTTGCCGTGGATGGTGCCGGAGAAATCACCTGACTTGTTGCCCGCCCCCATATTCAGCGTTGCCGTACTGCTCCAGGTGTTCCCCACATTACCGGCCCCGTTGAGGCTGCCGACGGTAATCGCCTGGCCGCGAGCGTCGAGCAGGGCGCCGGCGCTGATATGGAAGTCGGCGGTCACGCCCGTCCAGTTGGAATCGAGGAAGGAAGCCCCGAAGGCCCCTTCTTGAATATTGAACGTGCCGGCGAAGGTGTGCGGATTGGTATTGGTCTGAGTCCAGCCACTGCCCGTCTTGTTGATCGTGCCCGTACCGGCCAGCACGGTATTGATCCGCCAGTTGTCGACAGCCGCATTGGTGCTGTGCAGCTCGAGCGTGCCGTCGCCGGCGACCGTGGTGGTTCCGCTGGCGTAGCTCGTCGTGCCCGACAAGACAAGCGTGCCTTCGTTTACGTCCGTGTTGCCGGTGTAGGTCAGCGTGCCGCTGAACGTTTGCGTGCCGCCGCCGATCTTGACGAGCGACAGGATGCCGCCTTCCAATTCGCCGTCCACGCCGCTCAATCCGTTGCCGTGAATGGTGCCCGAGAAATTGCCGCTATCGCCGCCGTTTCCCAACGTGAGTGTACTAGCGCTGGCGCCGACCCACAGCGGCGATACCCGGCCGTTGCCGTTGAGCGCGCCGATGATTACGCCGCCGCCGCGGGTGCCCAGCACGCCATCGGCGGCGATATTGACCGTGGCCGTCCCGCGGATTGTATTGGCGGCAACATGGTCGCGGGTCAAGACACCGGAGTTGATGTTGATCGTGCCGTCGAAATCCCAGATTCGCCCGGAGTTGTTCGAATTGACCGTGGTCCAGGCTCCGGAGGCGCCCGCACCGGCGTTGTTGATGTTGATCACACCGGTGCCGGTGACCAGCGGCCCGGCCAGATCGCGGCGGGCGGCGACGCCGGTGGTCGAATAAACAACGTCCAGCGTGCCGCCGGCATTGACTTCGATCTGCGAGGCAAAGTTGTTTCCCGTATCTCGCAGTTCCAAGGTTCCTGCATCGATGGTAGTGCCGCCGCTGTAGGTGATTTGGCCACCGACCAAGGTCTGCGTGCCTGTGCCTTGCTTGACCAGGCTAAGCTGATTGTCGCCCACGACGCCGCCGTCGACGTTGCGAAGATGGCCGTGGAACAGGTAGTTATCGCCGCCGTTAAGGGTGAGGGTCGCCGTGCCATGCTGGCTGGCGCCGTCGCCGAAGGAGCGGTTTTGCACGACGCCGGCTCCCAGCGTGCCGGGGGCGCCCGTGTTCATCCCGGCCAGTGTTTGTGTGGTTCCTAGCAGGTCGAACCGCGACCATTGGCCGGCGGGGTTGATGAAATCGATCACCACCCCCGGTGCGAACTGTTCGCTCTGCAAGGTGCGGAGATGGGATTGCAAGGCGACGCCGTTGCCCATCTCGACCGGACCGGACAGGGCGAAGGCGCCGCCGGACTTGTCGAGCCATGTGACGCTGTTGTCGACGAAGCGAGTCGTGCCCGAGAAGGTGTTGGAACTGCTGCCGCCGATGGTTAGCTGGCCGTTGCTCGTGCGTTGCAGCAGGCCGCTGCCGGTGATGGGGGCCTCGATCGTGGCCGAGACGCCTCCGTTGACGAACAGGATGGGATTCGTGCCATTGAAGGTCAGCGTGTCGCCGTCGATGACGTAGCCACTGCTGTTGAAAGTTAAGCGATGGGCCGCGACGGGATCCGTGTTGGCATTATTGATCGTCACGGTCCCAGCCGTGCCGCCAAACACCGCTTCGTGATCCGTGCCGGCGGCGGGCCAGGCATTGGCGCCGCCATCCCAGTTGAGCGTCGTGGTATCCCATGCGCCGGCGCCGCCGTCCCAATTGAAGACGGCCGCCTGCATCCAAGTTGCCGTCAGCATCCATCCACAGAAAACCGGCAGGCCGACCAACACTCGGCTGCGGCCCGTTGCAAGTTTGCGGATCATAATGTCGTTACTCCACGTCCGTTGAACAAAATTTTCTAATGAACGAAAAAGGAAGAGTAGGTCAAATCAAAAACTTAAAATGGGAAGAAGTTTCATCGCTAAGCGCCGTCGCTCGGAGGTTGAGACGTTGAGTCCGGTTTCGAGGCTTCCCTCAAGAGGCCGATTTCCGCGGCGGAGAGCACACGGGCGAAGATAGCCACTTCGCCGATTTCGCCAATAAAGCCCGGCAGAACCTCCGCCGTCATCGAATTGGCGGGGCCGCCCAAGCGAAACTGGTTTCCCTCGTCCCAGAGATTCCCGACCGGCCCGTTCCACTCGGCCGCCAAGTCGCCGTCGACATATAGCGCCATACCCCCGCCGCGACGGGCAACCATCGCCACTTGATGCCACTTTTCAGAGACGATCGGCTGCTCGGCGGTGACCCACCGCATAGCACCGTCATGCAGATAATGAGTCGCTCGGCCGTCGCTGCCGATAGTGATTTGGTGTGAATAATGCGTCAGCGGACCGATTTCGTTGGTGCGAACGACGACGTTTGCGGCGGCAACTTCGGAGGTGCGAATCCAGACCACCACGCTATAGGCTTTCCCCAGGAACGGCGTATACTCGGTCGCGTCGGGCAGCAGCAGATGGCATTCTCCGTTGGGGAGCAACAGACGGCCGTCTGCCACTTCGGCGCCACCGTGCGGGACAGCGGCGAGGCCGAATACCTCGTCTTGCAACGAATCATTGGCAAAGGTCCAGCGGGCCACCGGCCGCGGCAGGGGAGCTTGCGGACGGGGCAGTTCGCGAACGAACCGGTCCAAGTTCGGCGCGCCGTCGGCCTGCACCCGACCGTCCGCGCCAATCCGCAACGACTGGCCCGCCGACAACACATGGGACGTGTGGGGACCGTGCGGATCGACCTGAATTCGCCCGGCAAAAACGACGGTCGACGTTTCGCCGATCGGTTGCACCTCCACGCCGAACTCGGTTCCCAGGTCCACAATCTCCGCTTGCGGCGTCCGCACCGAGAACCCCACGGCGCTGGCCGGCACCCGAGCCGTGAGCTTGCCTGCTTCGAGACTCAACCCGTTGCGGTTCTGCGGAGTAAACACGGCGGGTGCTTCCAGCAGAACCACGGCCCCGTCGTCGAATCGAACTTCGGCCATGCCGGCGGTCAACTCGATCTGGCGGCCCTGGGCGAGATCAGACTCGGCATCGACTTCCGACTGCGGTGACCAAACCGCCTGGTAGGTGTTCTCCACGCGGGCGACGTAGTCTCTGGCCGCAAAATGCGGTCCCTCGTCTGCGCCCGGCCGCCAAGCGGGAATCGTCCACAAGGCCAGCGAAAGCAGAATCGTGGTGATGACCAGGGCCGAAACCAAGGCCGACAAGGCGGTGGGATGGGCGATAATGTCCCAGGCCACCATCCGCCAGGTATACTCTTCAAGCGGCAATTCAGCGGGTATGGGTTGTTCTACTTCCTTTACTTTCAGTCCCGCGAACGATTCGCTTTGCTGCCAGTGCAGCAGGGCGTGCAGTTGAACGGCGTCGGCATACCGCCCTCGGAAGTGGCTGTCGGATTGCAACGACTCGCGCAGTGCATCCTGTTCAGCAAGAGATAGCTCGTCGTCGAGCAATTTGCTCAGCAGTTCATCCTGCGGCGGCGGTTCCAGCAGTGCCGTATCGCTCATTGTGACCTCTCCTCCGCTGCCAGGCGGCGGCGGATACAATTGAGCAAATCGGTCCGAATGCGATACAGCACCTGGCGAATCGCTTGAGGCGTTCGATCGGTGCGGTCGGCGATTTGCCGGGCCGAAAGGCTTTCCCGATACCGCCAGGAAATCATTTGCCGATCCTGGTCGCTAAGCCGTTCCGAACAGTGACTCAGCGCCCCCAGCAGATCGCCACTTTCGTTGAGCCGCGATTCCGCGCTGGCGGCCAGCGTTTCCAGCAGCTCGTCGCCCGGTTGAAAGCACTTGGTCTTGGACTGTTTCCGAAAGAACGCGCACACTTCGAGATAGGCCACCCGTGCGGCCCAGGCGCCGAAGTTGGTTCCTGGTTGGAACTCATCCTGTTTGCGAAGCAGTACGGTGTTCGTCTCTTGCAGCACGTCCTCGGCGTCGGTCAGATTCGGTACCAGCGTGAGGATATAGGCGTACAGTCGCTTCTGGTTTTTCACCAGCAAGTTGACAAACTCGTCGTTGGCCCCGGCCTGCTTCATGCCGCGAATGGTCCCCGAAAGATGCTTTAACGAACAGCTACTACTAGACGTCCGCATGGGGGCAAAATGTGAGGATGAAAATCCTTAAAATCCTTGCGGCAGACGAGCAGAGGTGCTCTAAGTGATTGGCTGGTAGGATTTTTCGAAAATTGCTGGGTAGGTAAAAGCGACTCCTGACAGAAACAGCCCAACTCCCAAATAGGCGGGTGCCAAAACCGTTGGAGTTTGCAACGAACTTCTGGGGGCTACAGAAAACAGGACGCACGGCCCGGGGGGCCATGCTACACGTCGGCGCAGCAAAAAACCGCTCTCGCGGGCCGATGATACTGCCCGGTTGAGCGGTTTCTTGTTTCTGTTGGGAGTTTGCACTCCGCCTTTGGGGCGGCTTACATCTCCTTGAGATTCTTCAGCGCGCGGACCTTGATCTTGGTGGTCGCCGGCTTGGCCGGTTTGGTGGTGACCTCTTTGGTGAAGGGGTTGGTCCAGTTGGGGATCGCCTTCTGGGCCGGAACCTTCTTCTTTTCGATCTTCACCAAACCCGGAATCGCAAACACGCCCGGGCCACGATTGCCGAGATTCTTGCGAATCTCTTCGGTCAACGCGTCGAGGACCGCTTGGACCTCTTTCTTGCCGACGCCGGAAGTCTCAGCAATGTTGTTGAGCACTTCGGTCTTGGTCGGCGCCTTCTTCGCAGCAGTTTTCGCCATAGTAGAACCCTCCCTGTAGAGTAAATTGGATTTCGTCCGCCCTGGAAGCCACATGCAAGCAGGACGGGACGATTTAAGAACTTCGTAGCATAAATTGCAACCCTGAACGGCCCAAAATGGCTTAAAAACAAGGAAAAACAGGGGATTCGGGCGATTTCACCCCTATTTAGCAAGGTTTTTCCCAATATGAGACGGCTATTTACCCTGCCAGAGATGGCCGAAGGCGACAAGATAGAGCACGGATTGCAGTCGGCTTCGCTCCTCGCGGCTCGCCATCGGGTAGCGGAAATTGGCCTGCTATTGGTCGTTTCCGCTTGGTGAGCAGCTCGGAGGGCCCAGTGGCTGCCAACGGCGCTCGCGTCGCTTGCCCACAATGGTGTGTTGCCCAGCGTGTCGTTCCGGGCGCCCTTTTTGGCTTTATGGATACCGCATCGTATAATCTAAGTGCCTTGGATCGATTGACTTAGGCGCAAGACGATGCCAGAGAAACGCCGGCCTGTTCCCTCCGCGTTGCCTAGACCGGATGGCTTTTTTGGGAGAAGCGGGAAAGTTTTGTGATAGCGGCGGCAACCAACCTCACAACCATCCACAATCCATGGATCGGCGGCGGTTTTGCCACCTACAACATTGCTGTTACGAATCAGGCAATTGCAACCGCGACGTGGCGAACCTGACCATTCACCGTAGTGCCGGTGCTTGAACACGAAATACTTGAACGCGGAACACT
>JBGTJT010000656.1:0-3750 GCA_041744995.1 Pirellulales bacterium
GTCGTTGCTTCGTCGGCGAACGCACTGCCGGCGACAAAAGAACCGCCGATCGCCGCAAACAGGCCTGCCAGCAGCGCGCCGCTACGAGTTTTCGCCGCTCGTTCGCTCGACGGAGTAGTTGGGTGCTTCTTGAGTAATCGCGATGTCATGAGGATGGCTCTCCCTAACGCTGGCCGCTGAGACCTGAATAAAGCGCGCTTCCGTGCGCAACTCCTCGATATTGCGGGCGCCGCAGTAGCCCATGCCGGCTCGCAGCCCCCCCACTAATTGATACACAAACGGGCCAAGTTGGCCCTTATATGGCACGCGCCCCTCGACCCCTTCGGGCACGAGTTTACTTGGTCCGCGTTCCACGCCTCGTTGGCGATAGCGTTCGCTGGAGCCTCTGACCATGGCGCCCAGTGAACCCATGCCGCGATACACCTTAAACGTTCTGCCTTGATACAAAATCAACTCGCCGGGGCTTTCTTCCAGCCCGGCGAATAGACCGCCGATCATTACGCAACTCGCGCCGGCGACAATCGCCTTGGTCAAATCACCCGAATACCGGACGCCGCCGTCGGCGATAACCGGCGTGCCGCTGGCGGCCGCCGCGCCGGCGGCTTCCAGGACGGCGGTAATCTGTGGCACGCCCACGCCGGAGATCACCCGAGTGGTGCAGATCGAACCAGGCCCGATGCCAACCTTTACGGCATCGACGCCCGCCGCAATCAAGTCTTCGCATCCCTCGCGAGTTGCCACGTTTCCCGCGATGACCTCAATATCCCATTGTTTCTTGATTTCCCGCACGGTCTCCAGCACGTTGGAGGAGTGTCCGTGGGCGCTGTCCACGATCAGAACGTCGACGTCTTGCCCGATGAGGCTCTCGACGCGCTCGAAATCGTGGACGCCGACGGCCGCTCCGACGCGGAGTCTCCCTTGCCCATCTTTACAGGCGTTGGGAAACCGACGCATCATGTCGATATCCTTAATCGTAATAAGTCCCGTCAGTGTGTAATCTTCGTCAACCAGCAGAAGTTTCTCGACCTTTTTTGCCATCAAAATCTTTTCAGCTTCCTCAAGCGTTACAGTCCCCGTGGCCGTTACGAGCTGATCGCTGGTCATCACCTCCGAGATCCGCAGGTCGAGCTTCTCCAAAAATCGCAGGTCGCGACGGGTAATGATGCCCGCTAGCTTGCCGCCGGCATGCACAATCGGCACGCCGGAAACATGATGCTGGTCCATCACCTCGCGAGCCTTGCCGACCGACTCGTCCGGCGGCAGCGTGACCGGATCGAGGATAATGCCGTTGGCCGACCGCTTGACCTTGTCGACCTCTTCGGTTTGGTCGACGACCGACATGTTCTTGTGAATCACCCCCAGCCCGCCCTCTTGGGCCAAGGCGATCGCCATGGCGGCCTCGGTGACGGTATCCATGGGGGAACTGAGCAGCGGGATGTTCAGCGCGATTTTTGGCGTGAGCCGGGTGGCGACGTCAACCTCCGACGGCACGACTTCGCTGTAGCGTGGTTCCAGCAGAACATCGTCAAAGGTAATTCCCTGGCGAACGATCTTGTCGGACACGGTGGACCTCCATGGCGGCCGAGAGCGGCTTGTTGAGAATTCACCATTATTGCGGGGTCGACGGAGGCTGGCTAGTAGCGATGAATCGCTAAGGTTGCTCGACCGGCAACTTGGCCCGCGACACTTCCCAGCGGGTGCCGTCCTCTGCGTCGCTGTCGATGCCTAGCACGCTATCGAGGAAGCCTCTGGCGAAACCCTCGGCGGAGTCTAAAGTCTCCGCCACCTCCAATCCGTGAGAAGCCATAGTCGACCAATTCCGCAGTGCTGCGGCGCACCAGGCGTCCTTCGGAATCCGTTTCCCTCGACGTGTAGGCGACCATGCCGCCCGGCACGTCCTGGGCGTAGACCGCCAGCGTGGTCGTCGTCGACTTGCCGTTCTTGTGGACCTCCTTCACATAGGAGGTGGGCAATATCTCCGCCAGCACTTTATGGGGCATGCCCAAGGCGGTGACGCTGACTAAGGACTCGTTGCGTTTGCCCTCGCCCGCCGTGGCGATTTCCTCGCGCTTCAGAATAAAGGGAGCCACTTTGTCGGAATAGTAAATCTTCACCACCTTCGTCTGTTCGGCGTTGGTGATTTCGTACTGTCGCACGCGACACGCAATCCGCCGCCCCTCGACGTCCAACTCCGTCTCGCCCAGTTCCTTGGCCGTTACCGTCTGCCCGACCGGCTCGCCATGGTTGCCTTGCAAGAAATCGTGCGGCGGCGCCTCGAACTGTTTTCCTGCCACTTCCATCATCGCCGTGGTCCGCAAGGTGACCGCTCGGCGGTTGGATCGAACCATGCGGGTGAGCTTTTCGGTCGTCGTGGTGCTGACGACCTCGCCCTGGGGCGAAAGATGCTCCGTGACAACGCGGATCTTTTGCCACGATCCCGCGCGAAAGCGGCCCCAGTCGTGATGGTCCCAGGAAAGGCCGGTCGGTTGTTGGGCACTCGCCGTCCCGGCGGTCGCGAACAGCACCGCGCAAATCGCCAATAGACGCAAACAAGACTGAATCATTCGACTGTTTGTCATAGCTCTGTGGGGTTGAATGGAAGAAGCTGCACGAACACTTCTAACACAGTTCAACGAGGTGGCTGTAATGGATGCTTCGTGCATCGCAATCATTGCCGGTGGGAGCCGCCAGAAGGTTCTGGCCACGCGTTTATAATAACCTTTTTCACCTAGATTACCAAGGTGCCCGCGGCTGGCTTATCGTATAGCGTAGCTCGCCTCAGCGAATCAGGCCGGCGAATTAATCGACACGATCGCGCAAATCAATATATGACAGTGACTTGCAGATCAATCAGGCGTCGTTGATTGCTGCTTCGGAAGCGGACAGGGCTTCATCGGCAGTCTGTTCTGCTACGTCGGTGATGCCGACTGAGGAAACTGCCTCGAGTAGTTGCACGTCCTGACTGGCAAATACCGTTCTCAAATCCAGCAGCAGGCGATCATGCTGAACGCGGCCCACCACCGGAATCTTGCCGGTTCGCAAGGTCCGCGCGAAGCGATCCAAGCCCATGCCCTGCGGCGACAAGGCGATGCAATAGCTGGGCAGTTGCTGATTGGGCATCGAGCCGCCGCCGAGAAACGATTCGCTCTCCACGATCTCAACATGGGCGATGTTCTCGCAGGCCGCGATTTGCGCCGACAGCCGTTCGGCCCGGTTGCGAAGATTGGCCGCCGAGGTGCAGAGCAATTGCATGATCGGAATCTCGCGTTCCGCCTTCGTTTCGTCGCGCTGCAGTCGCAAGGTGGCGGCCAGCGCCGCCAAGGTGAGCTTGTCGACCCGCATCGCCCGCATCAGCGGATGCTTCGCCATCCGGACAAGATATTCCTTGCGACCGATGATGATGCCGCATTGAGGACCACCCAGCAGCTTGTCGCCGCTAAACAGCACCACGTCGGCTCCGGCGGCGACGCTGTCGGCGGCAACCGGTTCGTCGGCCAGCCCGTATTTGGTCATGTCTCGCAAGGCGCCGGAACCGATGTCGTCGATCAACGGTAACCCATGCTGTTGGGCCAGCGATACCAGTTTGGGCAGTTCGACTTCGGCCGTGAAGCCCACCACCTTGAAGTTGCTCGTATGACATCGCATCAGGCAAGCCGTTTCTTCGCCGATCGCGGCGGCGTAGTCGCGCAGATGGGTTTTGTTGGTCGTGCCGACTTCGCGCAGCCGCGCGCCGCTGGCGGTCATCACGTC
>JBGTJT010000657.1:0-5125 GCA_041744995.1 Pirellulales bacterium
CAGGCAACCGGCACGCGGCCCGATCCCAGCGAACTGCTGCTGGCCGCCGGCGATATCTTCAAGCCGATCGCCGATAGCGTCGCGATCCTGCTGGCGATGCACGCTGAAGGCCGCCGCTTGGGACTGCTTTCCAACACCTGCGACGCCCATTGGCGGGTATGCAGCGACGGCCGCTATCCATTTCTGGAACATACATTCGAGCAGGTGATACTCAGCTTCGAACACCGGACGGCCAAACCCGAGGCCGAAATCTATCGCATCGCCGCCCGTCGCTGCGGCCTGCCGCCGGAGCGGATCTTCTTCGTGGACGATCGGCCGGAGAACGTGCGGGCGGCTTGCCAGGTGGGCTTCGACGCCGTGCTGTTCGAGGGGCCGGACCAATTGCGCCGCGACTTGGCCCGGCGGGGCGTTGATTCGCCGCATCTCAGTCGCGATTGAACGTGTGATCGAGCCGCGCCCCAGGTTGCACGTCGACCGTCTGGAACTGATAGCGGTGTTGGCCGATCAGATCGTAACCGCTGGTCACGTAGGCGCCGATCTCGGCAAGATCCTGCCGCGCAACCTGGTTGCCCCCTGGCCGCCGCGCGGCATAGGAAATGTAAAGCAAGTGGTACCTGCCCGGCGTCAGGTACAAGGCGAAGTTGCCGGCGTCGTCGGCGCGGGTGTAGTCGCCGCCCAGCGTGGCAAGTTGCTGCAAAGCGAGGTTGCCGGCCGCCGGCATTTGCGATTGAGGCAGCAAGTCTTCGACCGGAATCTTCTCCTCCGGCTTGCTGTCGGCGGGCACCGCCAATACGACCGCTCCGCGGTCGGGACGCAGTCCTTCGCCGGTGGCATACTGCAACTTGCCGGGCACCCGACTGGCAGTGGTCACTTGCGGCGCGTCGTCGACGCCATTGCCTTGCGGCGCGGTGCCGCGGCCGATGAGAAATCCAACCGTCAGGCCAAACAGGGCCAAGGCAAGCAACAAGCCGGCTTGCACGTAGATCACCCGTCGCGAGACGCTGACCAACTCGCGATCGAAATCGGAGGTCCGCGCAGTCGACTGTTCAGCATCGTCGTCGTAGACGACCAACTCCGAAACATAGGCGTCTTCGCCGACGGCCTCTTCTAATTGCTTGAGGGCGTCGCGTGTCGGGTCGTGCGCTTCGGCGGCTTCAGCGCTCGGCACGACCAGTTGGGTCCGGCACTTGGGGCACTTCAGCGTCTTGCCGATCTTGTCGTCGCGCGCGTTAAGCCGCTGACCGCATTCCGAACAAGTGAATCGAACCGGCATGGCAAGACCAAGCAAGGTAGCATGGGCATCTGGCCCGCGCGTGTGTAGTTTCTTACTGCTGCGGCTGGAAGCCCCAGTCACGATTGCTGCGGCTGGAAGCCTCAGGCACGGGCCGGGGGCCCATGCTACGGTGCGAAATCACGATACAAGCGACGGCGCGGGACGTCAATCGGCGTGCGACTCGTCTGGATCGTCCTGCCGCCTGGCAACGCTCTCGACTGCCAGCAACAACACCAGGGCGACGACGTCCGCGACCCACGCCACCGACAGCAGCAGCGACAGGCGATCGAGCAGCAACGCACCATCGGCATCCTGCATGGCGGTTAGCAGCCGACCGACGCCCAACAGCAGCATCACAAAGATCGGCGTTAGAACCGCTGCGATCAGCAGGACTGTCATGGGTTTGCGAAATTGCACGCGCGGGGCCTCGTTAAATGTTTCCTAGTTTGGCTAGTTTCGCACATGTTAGCTTGGGGTGTCAATTCACCGCGCGCCGCCATCGAATTTGACTAACCGGAGAAAGTGGCGACAATGGAAGAATGGTTACCCATTCGAGTGGTTCGAAGCCGGTACTGAAACCGCACAGACCGAAACCCGACATCATGAACCGAAATATCTGGGCGTGCTGCGCTGCCATGCTTTCCGTTGCCGCAGCGTTCGCCTTTCCGCCGGACAACGAAGCGGAAGCGACCAAAATCCTGACCAACAACGGCATGGTCCTGGAGGGAACCGTGGCGAAGATTCCCTCGATGGTCAATCGGCCGACCGCCGCGCAGGGACCAGTGGGCAGCGGGAGCATCGTGGTCGTCGACGACGATCTGCGCCGTACCTACATCGGACACATCAACATTCGCGAAGTCCGCGAGGGGGACGCCGGCGATTCGCTCGAGAAGATCAACATTCCCCAGCGGTTCGCGATCAACAACGGACGGCCGATCACCTCGATGGGACCGATCATTTCAACCAGCAAGTGGGACGGCTTTGGCCGCCGCATGCTCAAGATGCGCGGCCCTGGCAACGACACGACCAATATCGTGCAAGGCATCACGACCCTGACCCCGCTTTGGACCCAGGTCCAGGCTCTGCCCAGCGCGGGGCCGAAACTGGTGCTCGACCAGCGGATCGCCACCAGCAGCATTTCCGCCGCCGACCTGCACAAGATTCTCTCGACGGTCATTGACCAGAACAATCCCGACCACCGCTTGAAGCTGGTGCGGTTCTTTCTGCAAGCCGAACGCTTCAACGACGCACAAACCGAACTGGAGGCGATCGTCAGGCAGTTCCCGGAATTTCAGGGTCTGGAGCGGGAACTGGACACCTTGCGTCAAATGCGCGCCCGCCGCGGATTGGACGAACTGAAACTGCGGCGCGACTCGGGGCAGCACCAGCTCAGCCGTTGGCTGCTGAAGAACTTTCCGCATCAGGACATCGCCGACGAAACCCTGTTTCAAGTCCGCGAGATTCTCAAGGACTACGAAGAGATCGACCGCCGCATCGAGCTAATCAACCAGCAACTGCCCGTGCTGCTCGCCGAACTCGACGACGACCGACTGCGGAGCGACTTGGCGCCGGTCGTCGATGAGATCGCCGCTGAGTTGAACGTCAACACGCTCGACCGCATGGCCTCGTTCCGGCGGTTGCACGACGACGCCGAACTGAGTCCCTCCGAAAAGCTCGCCCTCGGCATCAGCGGCTGGCTGCTCGGCAGCGACGCCACCGACAAGACGGCGATTCCCACGGACAACGCGGCGGTCGCCGCTTCGCTGGTTCGCGTGCGGAGCTTCATCACGGCCTACCTCAACGCCGACAATCAGAACGACCGCGCCGCCATCCTGGCCGCCATTCGCGCCGAGGAAGGGGGCCTGCCGCGATACGCCGCCCAGTTGATCAAAAACATGAAGCCCCCGCTCCCTCCGGGAGAAAAAGACGCCTCGATTAGCGGGCTGTATCACTTGCAGGTTCCCGGATTGCAGGGACAGAGCGACGTCGCCTACTACGTGCAGGTGCCGCCTGAGTACGATCCGCATCGCCGTTATCCGGTGGTGGTCACGCTGCACGGCGCAGGCACCGACGCCTTGAAGCAGATCGACTGGTGGGCCGGCGGCGCAGCCGAGGCAGGTGGGCGACTCGGCCAAGGCACCCGGCACGGCTACATCGTCATCGCGCCGCAATGGGGCGAACCGGGCCAAAAACAATATGGCTATTCCGCCCGCGAACATGCGGCGGTGCTCGACACGCTCCGCGACGCGGGACGGCGGTTCTCGATCGATACCGACCGGGTGTTTCTCAGCGGGCATTCGATGGGGGGCGACGCCGCCTGGGACATCGGCATCTCGCATCCCGATCTGTGGGCCGGGGTGATCCCGATCGTCGCCCAGGCGGATGCGGCGGCGTTCAACTACATCAGCCGTTACTGGCAGAACGCCAAGTACGTGCCGTTCTATTTCGTCAACGGCGAGTTGGACGGCTCCAAGATGGTCGTCAACGGACCGCAGTGGGATCGCTATCTGCCGCGGGTTGGCTTCGATTGCACGGTGGTCGAGTATCTTGGCCGCGGCCATGAGAGTTTTCAGGACGAAATCCAGCGATTGTTCGAGTGGATGGGCAAGCACCGACGCAACTTCCATCCGGATGAATTTGAATGCACGGCCATGCGATCGTGGGACAACTATTTCTGGTGGCTCGAACTGAGCCAGTTGCCCGCCAATCAGGTGACCAATCCCCAAGACTGGCCGCCCCCGCGCGGCACCCGGGCAATGGAAGTCGCCGCGGTGGTCCGCACGGCGCCCAACGGCGACGGCAACATCTACGTCAAGTCGTCGGCCGGGGTGGTAACGGTGTGGCTCTCGCCGGGGCTGGTCAACTTCGACAAACGGGTGCGGGTTCGGGTTGGCTCGCGCAGCTACGACGCAGCCGCCCCGGACGTAGGCGTGATCCTAGAGGACGTCCGCACCCGGGGAGATCGCATCCATCCATTCTGGGCCAAGATGGAACTGAATGGACGGTAACTGAGCAGGTCGAGCGCGGTCTGCTGCTGCCCATGGTCAAGCATGTACTCAATTAGCGTTACCGGATGCCTTGGCGAATTCTGGAGCAGGAAACGGCAGGTTGTAATCTACGTTGTTAGACGGTTTGTGTTTCGATATGCCCGACACGTTGAACGTGTCTTCGCGACAAGGGCCGTCGATGAACGTCGCAGTCGTCCAAACGGTACGAAAAGTTGTTCGGCGAATCTCTTGAATGAGCGTGATCTTGAATTTGGTCCCGGATGGAATCCGCGTCACACCTTCAAACCGGGAAGGATTGCGATCGTACTCGGAGAGTTCAATCTTGTAACGTGCCGAGTCTTTCAGAGGCCAGTAGAAATGTTCGCCCAAGTCGGAACCGTCGTACAATAACTCGCATGTTGTTTCGTAGACGACGCCTTCTTCGTATCCGCCCCAAAAACGCTCATCGTCGGTGCGATCGGCATCAGCAAAATTGCCCCACTCGTCGGACGTTTCTGCGTTTACTGCGGCCAACGTCGTGCTGTGTTCAGAAGAACGCGAATCAACTGGTTCTTTGAGCGCTCCCCTATCTGACTTGCTATCATCCGAATTGCAACCCAGTGTCGCAAACATCAAAACCAAGAGCATGGATTTAGCCAATTGGAGCTTCTTTATGGTGCAGCTCATATCGATTTGCTTTCACCATTCGACCCAACACGATAGTAAATCAAATGGGTGTAACTCGCATCCCTCGCGTGCTAGCACGCGGTGGCGCAAGGAGTTGTGTTGCGTGCTAGCTTGCCAAAAAGTGGACCTCCCGTGGTAGAACGGAATGGTTGAATAAAAAACGCCATTCCACCCAAGG
>JBGTJT010000658.1:0-11788 GCA_041744995.1 Pirellulales bacterium
CACGTTGGTGCTGGCCCGCGAATGCGGCGTGGAGGTCGACCAACCGAGCTACGACGATGCGCTGCGGCAGTTCTTCCGCTTCGCCGGCCGCGGCGGCGTTCCCTACGGCGACCATCTGCCTGAGTTATGGTCGTCAACCAACGGCAAGAGCGGCGGACTGGCGGCTGCGCTCACGCTCTTGCCAGACAAGAAGTTTCAGGCCGGCGCGCAATTACTGGCGCTGGCCGAGACCGATTCCTACTTCGATAGCGAGACGGGCCACGGTTCCAGCTTCGGCAACATGACCTGGCGGAACATCGTCGATGTGCTGGTGCTCGAGGACCATCCCGAGTCGTACCGCCGCCACAAAGATGCGCTGGTCTGGTACTTCGAGTTGTCCCGCATGCCGGGCGGCGGGTTCCGAACACCCTGGTACCCAGGCTACGGAACCATCGGCAAGGCGCCGCACTACCAGACCGGCCTGCTCGCGATGGCCTTTACGGCGCAGCGGAAGAACCTCCGCATCTGCGGCAAGCCGCGCACCGAATTCAGCGTGCCGCACCAGCCCACCGCGGTGGAGCAAGCATTGCCGACCGATGACTTCCATCGGACCGACTTCTTAGACGGCGTCGTGATCGAAGAAACCCCGCAAGAGATCGCCCAGGTGTTTAAGGGCGGGGGAAATCCGGCCGCCAACAGCGACAAGAAACAACAGATGCCCGTGGCCTGGTACGCCAGGATCATGCGGCACTACTCGCCAACGTTCCGCGTGTGGGCGGCGCATGGCCTGGGCTTCCAGGGCGAAGCGGCCATCCCGGAGATCAGTAAGGCGCTGGCCAGCCCCGACGCGCGTCTCCGGGTGGCCGGTCTTGACGCCATCAGTTGCACCATGGGCTGGAGCGTCGGGAAGACCAAGAGCAACATTACGCCGGAGATGATCAAGACACACTTCCTGCCGCAGATCTGTCGGCCGCTGGCTGATCCCGAGGCGCCGATGTGGGAGAAACGCTATGCCTTGATGGCCCTGAGCTGCTGCGACACGGAAACCATTGTCGCTCAACTCGACTTGATCATGCCCTACTTGAGTCATGAGGAATGGTGGCTCCGCACGGCGGCGTTCGCGGCGCTGGATCCGATCATCAAGGACACCCCGACGCTGCGGTCGGCGTTGCCGGCGATGTTGGCCAGCTACGACGCCGACACGAATCTCCCCAGCCGCCGCTGGGGTGCGACCAGCCTGTTCAGAAAGGCGATCGAAGCGAACCCGGAGCTGAAGGATGAAATCGTGGCCGGCATGGCCGCTTCGGTCAACCGACTGGAAGTGCGAGACGGCTTCAAGCAGCCTATCGACGTCAGCAACATCTACGAGACGACGCGGTACGTGAACTCAAAAAAGCAACCGGAAAACCTGATCCCGTTGCTGCCCGCCCTCGAACGGATTTATCCGGAACTCGGCGACGCGGTGGCCGCCTGGACGATTGTCGGCGACGCCTGGGGGAACATTGGATTGGCCAAGGCGACCGCCAGCGTGGGAGAAGAAGGGGGGCCGATCGTCGCCTGCATGAAGCGGCTGCGCCCCAACTTGGAGTTCCGCGCAAAGAACACGAAGAAGAACGACGGTCTGCTGCGCGCGCTCGACACGCTCAATCAGACAGTCACAGAATACGAAGACCAGTACGGAAAGGTGGTGATCGAATGAAGTTCCAAACCATGTTGCGTAACGCCTTATTGCCGACGGTTCTGCTGCTGCCGGCGATATGCAAAGCAGAAGACGCACCACCCCACATCTTGTTAATCGTGGTCGACGATATGGGCTGGATGGACCTGCACTGCCAAGGCAACGACCGCCTGCACACGCCGCGGATCGACGCCCTGGCGAAGCAAGGCGTTCGGTTCACCGACGCCTATGCCGCCTCGCCGGTCTGCTCGCCGACGCGCGGCGCCTTGATTACCGGCCTGTCGCCGGCGCGGCTGCACATCACGCAGCACGGCCAGGACGGCCCGCGGTTCTGGCCGGAGGATCGGCAAATCCAACCGCCCGACGCCGAGCACATCCTGCCGCTGAAGACCGTCACCATCGCCGAGCGGCTGAAGCAATCAGGCTATGCCACCGGGTTTTTCGGCAAGTGGCATTTGTCGGGGGACAACGACCTGAAATCGACCGATGCCGGCCGCGCCTTCTGGCCGGAGCATCAAGGCTTTGACGTTAACATCGGCGGCTGCGGCTTGGGCGGACCGCCGACCTATTTCGATCCTTACCAGATTCCCGCCCTCGAGCCGCGCCAACAGGGAGAGTACCTGACCGAGCGACTGGCCGATGAGACGATCACTTATATGCAGAAGCACCATCGCCGGCCGATGTTCATCTGTCTGTGGTGGTACAACGTCCATTATCCCTTCGAGGCGCCGGAGGAGTTGGTTGCCAAGTACAAGGGGAAGGAAGGTCCCGGCCTGAAGAATCCGATTTATGCTGCGCAGATCGAGGCGACCGACCGGGCCACCGGAAGAGTGCTGGACGAAATCGACCGGCTGGGAATCGCCGAGAACACGCTGGTGATCTTTACCAGCGACAACGGCGGCTGGGAGGGCGCCGCCGACAACCGCCCGTTGCGGTCGGGCAAGGGAGACATCTACGAGGGGGGCATCCGCGTGCCGCAGATCATCCGCTGGCCAGCGGTTCAGAAGGAGGCGGGGGGCGAGACCGAGGCGCCCGTGATCAGCATGGATCTGTCTGCCACGATTCTCGACGCGGCCGACGTCAAGCTGAAGGGGGAGGAACGATTGGATGGCGTGTCGTTGCGACCACTGCTAAGGGGCGAGGCGCTCGAACGCGAGAATCTGTATTTCCACTATCCGCACTTCGCATTCCATCTCGGTAACCGGCCGGGCGGCGCTGTCCGCGCTGGGCCGTATAAATTGATCCGTTGGTACGACGACAATTCGCTGGAACTTTATGACTTGTCGAAAGACCTAAGTGAAACGAAGAACCTCGCTACCGAACAGCCGCAGCTCGCCGCTCGACTCGACCAGCAATTGAGCCGTTGGCTCAAGGAAACGGGCGCTCAGATGCCCACCCCTGTCGAGTGATGCCCAAGGGACGCGAGCAATGACGCGATTGAGCAAGCGGGATGTGCCGGTCAATCATTCTCCGGCTGCAACGATGCCGGCGTGAAGGTCTACGAAGAGAAACTCACCCATTGGATCTAGGACGTCCGCAAGGACCTCGATGCGCCGGACCTGCCGAGCGTCATCGGCCAGAGCGGAAGTACGTGGATTGCTTGCCTAGGGATTAGTTCTTTTTGGCTTGCGGCAGGTATTCGACATCGACGTAGTAGGCGCCCCGAGTTCTCCCATCCGGCTCGATGAGCCAGGTTTTGATCTGCGTTTCGCCGGCGGCAATATCCAGCTCGAAGCGGACGCCGGTGGCCTCTTTGGCGACTTCCTGGGAGTGTTTCTCCTGCTCGCCGATCTGAAGCTGCGCCTCGTTCGCAGGAAGCACAAACTCGGCGACGGAGGGTCTTTCGCGGAGGGTCAGCGCGTAGCGACCGCCGCGGACGACGCGCACATTCCAGGCGCCGTTGGCGACGGCGCGGTGCGTGATGTGGGGTTGGTTCCAGGGCGGAATCCCTCGCGTCATCGGCGGCATCCAGTCGTGGGAGCTGAGCTGGACCGGGTTTTCTTGTTCCGCGCCGACGTGGAGTCGGGTGAATTCTTTGTGGCGGCGGCTGACGTCGTCCCACCATTTGTCGTAGAACGCCGAGAGCTTGGCGGCCACTTCCGGGTGTTGCCGGATGAGGTTGGTCTGTTGGCCGGGATCGGCCTGGATGTCGTACAGCTCCTTGTTGTCCACCAGCCGCCAGCGGTCGGTCATGACGCTGGTATTGCGCCACTTGACCGGATCGACCACGCGCTGGTTCTCCACGACGAGCGTGCGTTCCGGCCAGTTGGGGGTGTCGGGGTTTTTCAGCAGCGGCACGAGCGAGCTGCCGTCGAATTTGAGATCGGCGGGCGGCTTGATGTCGCACAGTTCGAGAGGGGTCGGGAGGATGTCGATGTGGGCGGTGACGCGATTCACCTCGCTTCCGCCTGGCAAGCCGCCGGCGGGATAGCGCACGAAACAGAACACGCGGTGGCCGCCCTCGTAATGGGAGCCTTTACTGCCGCGCATCCCGCCGTTGTAGGTTTCCGACCAGGTCGAACGCTGGTTGTTCGGGTAGGCGCCCGGTCCCATGCAGGTGCCGTTGTCGCTCATGAAAACGAGGATGGTGTTTTCGAGCTGGCCCGCTTCTTCCAGCCGCTTGAGCATCGCGCCGAGGTTTTCGTCGAAGTTGTCCAACATGCCCCAGTAGGTGCGGAGCGTGTTGCTGGTATCGACCTCCTTGTATCGGGCGCGGTTGCGCTCGGGAGCGTGGGGGCGAGTCTGGTGCGCGACGTTGGTCGGCAGATAGAGAAAAAACGGCTGGTCTTTGCTCTCGTCGATGAAACGCTGAGCCTCGCGGAACCAAACGTCGGTGCAGTAACCCTCGAAGGAACGCCAGGTGCCGTTGTCGTTGTAGTGGTCGTCAAAGTAACTGTTTCCCCAGAAGTCGGGCGCCTGGCCGACGCCGCCGGCGCCATGGACGATGGCGTCGTCAAAGCCACGGAAGCGGGGCGCATAGGGGTAGGAGTCGCCGAGGTGCCACTTGCCGAAGACGCCGGTGCGGTAGCCGGCGGATTTGAAAATCTCGGCGACCGTCGTCTCATCGCCGCGCAACAGGTTGCGGCCCATGATGGTGTGCCAGACGCCGACGCGGCCGGAATAGCGCCCGGTCATCAGCGCCGAGCGGGTCGGCGCGCAGGTGGGATCGACGTGGAACTGCTCCAGCCGCACGCTTTCGCGGTGCAGCCGATCCATGTTCGGCGTCTTTAGGTGCGGATGGCCGTGGGCGGCGATGTCTCCGTAGCCGTGGTCATCGGTCATGATGAGGATGACGTTGGGCTTCTGTTGAGAAAACGCAGGCGCGGCAAGGGCGCCGAGAGCGAGGAAGATGGTCAAGGTTTTCATAGAGATGCGACTCCTGTTATTGATTCAGATTGATCCACCCCACCGGTTTGCCGGCGGGAATGCTTTGGCGGTAGGGCGCGAGTTCTGTTTCGAGGTCCTGCACCACCTCGGGATGCTCGGAGAACACGTTGCGCTGCTGCCGGGGATCGACTTGGAGGTCGTAGAGTTGCGCAGGGGGCGCGTCGGGGCGAAGCTGGCCGTTTTCGTAATCGCTGTGGAGGCGGTTGGTAAACGGCAGGGCGGCGGCATCGGAGAAGAGATGGTCGCCACGGTTTTTTCCTTGGAATCCGCCCGCTCCCTGCGTCGGGATGTAAACCCATTTGCCCTTGCGGATTCCGAGATGCTTGGGACTGTTTGGCGTGATGACCATCATTTCCCGCACCGGTTTCGCCGGGTCGCCGGTGAGGCTTTCGAGCTGGTTGATGCTGTCGATCCCCTCGCCCTCCTTGAGTTCGCGGCCGGTTAGGGCCGCGAAGGTGGCCAGCAGGTCGACCAGATTGAGCAACTCTTCGAAAGTGCCGCCCGCCGGGATATGGCCAGGCCATTTCGCAAGGAAGGGGACGCGGTGACCGCCCTCCCAGGCGCCGAACTTGAAGCCTTGCAACTCGCCGTTGAGCCGATGTCCGGCCTTCCATGCCTGCTGGCCGCTGTGGTTGAGCATGCCGCCGTTGTCGCTGGTGAAAATGACCAGCGTGTTGTCGGCCACGCCCATCTCGTCGAGCGTGTCGAGTACGCCGCCGACCATCCAGTCGAGTTCGTGGATGAAATCGCCGTAGATCCCGCATTCGCTGGTGCCGACAAAACGCTTGTCCGGCGTGAAGGGGTGATGGATGTGGGTGGTGGCGAGATAGAGGAAAAAAGGCTGGTCGGGCGATTGTTGCTTCAGCCAGTCGATCGATTTTTGCCGCAGCGTGGCTCCCACCTGTTCATCGTCGTAAAGCCGGTGCGCGGCCTCCGCGCCGCCGATCTTCGCAGAGGAACCTTTTTCGGGAAATTTCCGGGTGACCGACGGTTTGCCTTGAACGAGCGGGTCGTCAGGATCAAGCCCCACGACCCGGTGGTCTTCGACATAGACGAAAGGCGGGCCGCTGTTCACGCCCGGGTTTCCGAAAAAGTAATCGAACCCGAGTTCCAGGGGCCCCGGTTTGAGGTCCCCGTTCCAGTCGGGCTTAGGATCGCCGAGGCCGAGGTGCCATTTGCCGATGCAGGCGGTGGCGTATCCCGATTCCTTCAGCATCGAGGGCAAGGTCAGGGTCTTGGTGTCAATCGTGAGTCCCTCGGTCCAGGTGGGGGTCGGTCCCCAAAAGTTCCGCCGCAGGGGGTAGCTGCCGGTCAACAGGCCGTAGCGCGAGGGCGAGCAGACGGCCGACGCGCTGTGGGCGTCGGTGAACTTCCGGCCTTCAGCCGCCAGGCTGTCGATGCGCGGAGTCTTCACTTTCGTCGCGCCGTAACATCCGAGGTCGCCGTAGCCGAGATCGTCCGCGAAAATGAGGACGATGTTGGGCTTCTGTTGAGAATACGCAGGCGCGGCGGCGATGCCCAGAGCGAGGAGGATCGAGGCTAGGATTCGTTTCATTGGTTTTTTCCGGTTGAATGGAGGCCAAACCAGCATCTCAGGACAAATCCATCGAGGCGCTTAAGTATCCGTGCGTCGGAAGGATTTTCCGGAAAGCCGGAATCCAGGTTGCTGGTCATTTCGCCAAGCTCGTTGGGTTTGAGTTTTCGCCCTGGGGTGGCAACATGTCCGCGTGCTTACTTGGGCAGGTCTGCGGGGACTTGGTAACGGGCCCGATGTTCCCGGTAACGAGTTTTCATTTCCGCGAAGACTTCGGCGTAGGCCGGGTCGTCGTGGACGCTGCGTTGTTCGCGAGGATCTTCGACGAGGTCGAAGAGCTGCCACTCGTCACTGCGCGGCAGCCGGAAGATCTTGTATCGTTCGGTGCGGACGCCGTCGTGGGCGGCAACCTGATGGGTGCCTTCGCCGGAGTAGAAGTAGTAGATGGCGTCGCGCCACTTCTCCGGGGCTTGGCCCTCGTTCTTGAGGATCGGGAGTAGGCTGTGGCCCTGTATGTCGGCGGGGATGTCAAGGCCGGCGGCGTCGAGCAGGGTGGGAGCGTAGTCGATGTTCTGAATGAGCGCCTCCGGGCGGATGCCGGGCTTCACCACGCCCGGCCACCGGAGGATGAAGGGCATGGCGAGGGATTCCTCGAATATCCAACGTTTGTCATACCAACCTTTTTCGCCGAGGTAGAAGCCCTGGTCGGACGAGTAAATGACAATCGTGTTTTCGGCGAGGCCCGTTTCGTCCAGGTAAGCGAGCAGGCGACCGACGTTTTCGTCCACCGCGCGGATGGTGCGAAGGTAGTTCTTGATGTAGCGCTGATATTTCCAGCGGGTGACATCCTCTGCGCTGAGTTTACCGGCGGCGAGGTCGTCGAGGAATTGCCGTTGGCGGGGGCCGTAGGCGAAGTCGAAGGAACGCTGCTGAAGGGGCGTCATACGGCGATATTCGTGATTGGGCAGGCCGTTCATCAGGCCCGCGGCGGCGGGCGGGGCCTCGTGGAAAAACATGTCCCAACCCCAGAAGAAGTGGTCGGAGATGGTCATGGCCTGTTTCTTGAGGGCCTCGCTACGGTTGGCGTAGTCGTCGAAGAGAGTCTCTGGTTCGGGCAGATCGATGCCGTCGAACATCATCAGGTGGCGCTCGGCGGACATCCAGTTGCGGTGCGGCGCCTTATGCTGGCTCATGAGCAGGAAGGGCCGTTCCTTGTTGGCGCGCCCTTCGAGCCAAGCGAGCGTCTTGTCGGTGATGATGTCGGTGACGTATCCCTCGAAGCGCTCGGTGGCGCCGTCCATCTGGATGAAGTCGGGATTCCAGTAGCTCCCCTGGCCGGGAAGAATTTCCCAGTGGTCGAAGCCGACCGGATTGGTCCCCAGGTGCCACTTGCCGATGATGGCAGTCTCGTAGCCGGCGGCCTTGAGGTACTTGTTGACGGTCGGTTGGGCGCCGTCGAATCGCGAACTGTTATCAACGAAGCCGTTGATGTGGGAGTGTTTGCCGGTCAGGACGCAGGCGCGGGAAGGGCCGCAGATCGAGTTGGCGCAGAAGGAGTTCACAAACAGCGCGCCTTCGTTGGCGAGGCGGTCGAGATTGGGCGTTTGGAAATGCTCGGCGTAGCGGCTGTTGCCGTAGGCGGTGATGGCCTGCAGCGCGTGGTCGTCGGAGAAGATGAACAAGATGTTCGGCGGCTGGGCGGCTTCCGCAGGTCCGTCGTCGGCAGGCAACTTCGCCATCCACGGGTTGCCAAGAACCAGGATCAGGAGCGAGGGGATGAGTCGGTTTCTCATCAGATGGTGACGGATTTTCCCGAAGTGTCTGATCATGTTCTCGGCCTGGGTGAAAGTTTTCCTGGAATCAGTAGTTCCAAAACTGGAACCACTGATTATAGTCCAACCCCAGTCTCCGGTCACCTTTCCGGATGGCGGCCACTCCGCTGCCATGCTGCATGAAGAGGAGCGGGGGGCGCCGGTCGTCCTTGCCCTCCGCAGCTTGGCAAGTTGACCGGGCATGTTCATTCTTGGTTCTTTGGCAGGATCAGATCGGGTTCGCCGGCCTGCTCTTTCGGAATCCAGGCGGACAAACGCTCGACCGCTTCGCGCAGCTCGGGGCGGTCTTGGGTGTGGGGGATGAGGTTCTCGTGCTCGTGCGGGTCGGTGGCATGGTCGTAGAGTTCCTCGGAGCCGTCGGCGTAGCGGATGTAGCGGAAGCGTTCGTCGCGGAGGGCGTGGTTGCCGCTGTAGAGCGTGGTCAGTGCGGGACGCTCGCGGGACGCTTCGGGATCCTCGATCCAGGGCATCAGGCTGAGACCTTCGAGATGCTTGTCGCTGTCGGCGGGTTTTAGTCCGGCGGCGGCGAGCAGGGTGGGATAGACGTCAAGCAACTCGACCGGGCGGGCGCACCGCACGCCGCGCGGGGTGTCGCTGAGGCGTTTCGGGGGGACGATGATCAGCGGGACTTGGGTGGAACGTTCCCACAACGTCTGCTTGGCGAGGTGCTGTTTTTCGCCGAGATGCCAGCCGTGGTCGGAGAAGACCACGATCCAGGTGTTGTCCGCCATCTCGCTGCGGTCGAGCGCGGCGATCACCTCGCCGAGACAGTAATCCATCGCCGAGACCGTGGCGAGGTAGGCTTGGGTGAGTTCGCGCATCCGGGATTCCTCCGCCATGACCCATTTCGTGGTGTCCTGGAACATCACACGGCTAGCCATCCGCCGACCGATGGCGGGCAGGTCGTCGACGTCGTCCGCCGGAGCGGGGGCTAGGACAACGTCCTCGAGAGCCGGTGCGGCATCGAACCATCGCTGCGGCGCGAACAACGGAACGTGAGGGCGGTAGAAGCCGAGGGAGAAAAAACGGGGCGCGCCGTTTTCCGTAACCGGTTCCGCGATGTGATCGAGCGTCCATTTGGCGATCCGCCAATCGGTGAACCTCTCGAGTTCCGGGTAGGCGCCATAGTCCCAAACGCCGGCCTCGGTAACCTCGGCGGGCACGTTCAGTTTCCTTTTCGGAAACGGCCCTTGCGAGGTTTGCGGCGCGAGGATCTCGCCGAGTCCTCGATTGCCCCCATGGAGCAATTTCCCGGCGGCGAAGGTTTGGTAGCCGGCCTGTTGAAATCGGTTCGGCAGCCAAGGCGTGTCCTTGCCGGGTTGCAGGCGGCCTGTCGCGTCGTGCTCGCTTTGGTTGCTGTAAAGGCCGGTGGTCGATGGGCGCAGGCCGCTCATAAAACTAGCGCGCGACGGCCTGCAGATCGGCGCCTGACAATGGGCGTTGGTGAATAGCACGCCGCGGGCGGCGAGGCGGTCGAGGTGCGGGGTGGAGGCCTGGGGATGGCCGCGTCCCGACTCGGCGTCGCTGAGGCAGGTGATCCAGTCGTTCAAGTCGTCAATCGCAACGAGCAATACGTGGTCGCTGGGCGCCGCAGTGGGCCGATTCGCAGTGGGCGGCTCCGCAGCGGACGCAATGCTCGCAAGAATAATCAGTAGAGCGAACCAGATGGCGGACAAGGTCCGGTTGGGTTGGCGGCAATGCGACGCAACAAAGGTTGCATTCCGTTTTGTGGGGTGTAAGGTCATGCCGTCGTTCCTGCTTTTTGAGCTCGTCGGAGGAGGTGCCAAGAGGGCGATCTACGGCGATCCCCACTTCATCGCGTCCCCTCCGCAGGATATCGCCCGAGGAATCGCAATGCAACAAGATGCTGGTACACCCGATCTGTACCGTCGTCTCATCGACTCCGAGTTGTTCGACGATCTGCTGGACGCGGCGGCAGTTCAAGAACGAGTATCATTTTGGTGATTTCCGCGGCAATGCGCTGGAATTGATTAGCGTTCCTTGTTGTCCACCAACCGCCAGGATCGTCATCCGGTATTGTCGTCAACCGACTTGCGAATACTGCGATGGCTGTACTACCAAAGTGGCAAGCCCGCCATTTGTGTTATCGCGCCAACCGCGCAGGCACCTCAGTCGTCGCTTTTCCTCATGGCTTCCGCAGAATCTTCTCCATTGCTTTGCCTTTTGCCAGCTCGTCGATTAGCTTATCCAGATAGCGAATTTCCTGCATGGTTGGCTCTTGGATGTCTTCCACTCGGACGCCGCAGACCACTCCTTTGATCAAGGTCCGCGCAGGATTTAAGCGGGGCGCTTCTGTAAAGAAGGTCTCAAAGTCGGTCTGCTTCTTGAGCTGGGCTTCCAGCTTCTTCTGGCTATAGCCCGTCAACCAACGAAGAATTTCATCGACTTCCGCCTTCGTGCGTCCTTTTTTCTCCGCCTTGGCAACATAATAAGGATAGACGCTGGCAAAGCTGGTGGTATAGATTCGATGTTTTGTCATGGCATCTGATCGCTCCAATCGTTTTTTGCTCCAGTTCACCGCAAGTCATTTGCCCGCCACGACGTGTTTGCTATGCACTGCGTTGGCGCACTCTTCGCCCCGCTCTAGCGTCGCCAGATTCTCCAGAGTCGTCTGCGCGATCGCCTGCAGGGCCTCGGTCGTGAGAAACGCCTGGTGGCCGGTCACGATCACGTTAGGGAAGGTCAGCAGCCGGGCGAAGACGTCATCTTGCAGCACCTGGTCGGACAGATCCTCGAAGAATAGGTCGGCCTCTTCTTCGTAGACGTCGATGCCCAGATAGCCGATCTGGCCCCGCTTTAAGCCGTCGATCACGGCGGCGGTCTCGATGATCGCGCCGCGGCTGGTGTTGATCAGCATCACGCCGGGCTTCATCTGGTCGATGGCCCCCTTGTCGATCAAATGATGCGTCGCCGGCAGCAACGGGCAGTGGATCGTGATAATGTCGCTCTCTCGATAAAGCTCCTCCAGCGAAACGTACTCGACGCCTGCCGCCAACGCCGCGGGATTCTGCTTCACGTCGTAGGCCAACAGCCGGCAGCCGAAGCCTTGCAGGATGTTGACGACCAGTTCCCCGATCTGACCGGTGCCGATCACGCCCGCGGTGCGGCCGTGCATGTCGAAGCCGATCAGTCCTTCCAATGAGAAATTGCCCTCCCGCACCCGATGATAGGCCCGGACAAGTTTGCGGTTGAGCGACAGCATCAGCGCCACGGTATGCTCGGCCACCGCATGCGGCGAGTAGGCTGGCACGCGGACGACAATGAGCTTCGCCTCTGCGGCGGCTCTGAGATCGACATTGTTGAAGCCGGCGCACCGCAGGGCGATCAGGCGCGTGCCGGCCTTCGCCAGGCGCTCTA
>JBGTJT010000659.1:0-2902 GCA_041744995.1 Pirellulales bacterium
CGGGGCCGCGGCCGTGGCGGGAGCATCGACCACCTGATAGACCGTTCGCCCCTCGTGGGCCAGCGGCCGATAGTAGATGCCTTCGTGGTAATAATGTTGCACCCCGCCGAGCGTCGTCACCACGTAACCGGCCGGCGGCGCAACGACGTACCGGACGCCGGGATAGTAGCTGGGATAGTAATAGCGATACGGCGCCGGATGATAAACCACTGGCGGCGGCACGTACACCGGCCGTGGCGAGCCGAAATTCAGACTGATCGACGGCGTACCGAAGCTAATGCCGATGCCGCTCTTGGGACGGTGGTGATGATGGTGGTGGTGATGGCCTCCTCCATGGCCGCCGCGATGTCCATGCCCCTTGCCGCTGGCAACGGCCGCGTCCCAAGGCAAACCGGCGAAGGCAAGCACGAGCAGAGTCAGCACCGCGATACGAACATAAGCGATCATACGGAATCCCTTCTCGAAGTGACGCCAACAGGCGGACGACGCCAAAGCCGTCTTCGTCTGCGGCCCCGCATGATATCGGCGAAATCGAACTGGCGGAAGAGAGACATTCGTAAATTGGCGCCGACGCGCCGACCGGCAACGGCGGCCGCTAGCAAACCGATCCCCGTCTGCACGGCAGCGGGATAGCTGACAGGGGGATGCGAGTGATCCTGACCCCCACTAGCACGCGGACACGGGCGCAGTCAATCGCTACGGTCGCCACAGCCACCGCAGGCTTTCGGGCAAGATTGCCCCGCCATGCTTGCCGTTGTGGCCTCCGTCGCCACCGACAAACTTATAGTCGTAACCGGCGAACGCAAAGGCTTTTTTCATCTGCAGGTTCGACAGCCACCAGTTGCCATGCGCGTTGTCGAGATCGTTCGCGCCGGCTTGCAGGAACACGCGGATCGGTTTCTTCTCGGTCTTGCGAATCGTCGCGGGATAAACATGACCGCCGCGGATATTGGTAAAGCTGCCGACGTGGCTCAGTACCTTGCGAAAGGCATCGGGCCGCTGCCAGGCGACCGTCCACGCGCAGATGCCGCCGGAGGAAATGCCGCAGATTGCCCACTGCTCGGGATCGTCCGTGAATTTCAAGTCGTGAGTCTTGGCGACGTGCGGCAACATTTCATCAATCAGGAACCGCGCGTAGGCGTCACTGAGCGTATCGTACTCAAGGCTCCGATTGCTCGATTTCCATGGACTCGCAGCCGGCGTTTCTTCGTGGTGACCCGGATTGATAAAGACGCCAATCGTGGCGGGCATCTCGCCAGCGTGAATCAAGTTGTCGAATACGATTGGTACGCGAAACTGCCCGCGCTCGTCGACGTAGGTATGGCCGTCCTGAAACACCATCACCGCAGCCGGTTCGCGGCCGTCGTATTGGGCGGGCACGTAAACCCAATAGTCGCGTGTTGAACCCTCGAAAATCTTGCTCTCGGCGAACTGGCCCTTGGTGATCGTGCCGCGGGGGACGTCTTCATTACGGGTGGAATCGGGTCCGAGCGGAAAGTCCTCTTCGGCTGCGACTGTTTCCGGCAGCAGGAACAATCCTGCTGCGAGAACCATTCCGAGAACTACAAGGGGTAACTTCATGAGGGGAGACCGATTGTTACTTGCGATCTTTCAGCGCCACGAACTCACGCTTGTTTTCGCCGGTGTAGACCTGTCTTGGACGGCAGATGCGTTTGGTGGGCGAGGCGTGCATTTCGAGCCAATGGGCGATCCAGCCGCTCAGTCGGCCCATGGCGAACAACACGGTGAACATCTGCACGGGAATGCCCATCGCCCGGTAAACCACGCCGCTGTAGAAGTCGACGTTGGGATAGAGTTGGCGATCGACGAAATAAGGATCGTTAAGCGCGACTTTTTCGAGTTGCAGCGCCACGTCGAATATCGGATCCTTGCGGTTCATCTTGGTAAGTATGCGATCGCACATCGCCTTGATGATGGTGGCCCGCGGATCAAAGTTCTTGTAGACTCGGTGGCCAAAGCCCATCAGCCGGAAGCCGTGTTCCTTGTCCTTGGCCATCTCGACGTACTTGGCCACGTCGCCGTCGTCGTCGAGAATCGCATCGAGCATCTCCACTACGGCTTGGTTCGCCCCGCCGTGCAGCGGCCCCCACAGGGCGCCCATGCCGGCGGAAATGGAGGCGTACAGATTGGCGTTGGAGGAGCCGACCATTCGCACGGTCGAGGTGCTGCAATTCTGCTCGTGATCGGCGTGGACGATCAGAATGCGGTTGAGCGCCCGCACGAAGTCGGGGTTGATCTCGTACTCTTCGCTCGGCACGGCAAACATCATCCGCAGAAAGTTTTCGCAGTAGCCAAGCTCGTTGTTGGGATAGACATACGGCTGCCCGATCGACTTTTTATAGGCGAACGCCGCGATCGTCGGCAGCTTGGCCAGCAGGCGATGCACGGTCAACTCCACCTGCTGCGGATCGCGGGGATCGAGCGAGTCTTGATAGAACGTGCTCAAGGCGGAAACCACGGAACTGCAAATGCCCATCGGATGGGCGTCTCGAGGGAACCCGTCGTAAAAGTGCCGCATGTCCTCGTGCAGCAGCGTGTGTCGCTTGAGGTTGCCCTTGAATTCCTCCAACTGTTCGACCGTCGGAAGTTCGCCGTAGATCAGCAGATAGCTGGTCTCGACAAAATCGCAGTGCTCCGCCAGCACCTCGATCGGATAGCCGCGGTACCGCAGCACACCCTTCTCGCCGTCCAGAAACGTCACGGCACTGGCGGTCGAGCCGGTGTTGACGTAGCCCTCGTCGAGCGTGACGGCGCCGGTCTCTGCTCGCAGCTTCGAGATATCCAGCGCCCGCTCATTCTCGGTGCCGACTTTAATAGGCAGCGTAATTTCCCGATCTTCGAATCGTAGTTTGGCGCTTTCGGACATCGACTATTCCTCATT
>JBGTJT010000660.1:0-6995 GCA_041744995.1 Pirellulales bacterium
CCGGTTCACTGTCAGCCGGTTCACTGTCAGCCGGTTCACTGTCGCCCGGTTCGCTGTCGCCCGGTTCGCCGTCGTCGTCGTCGGCGGCCGGGAGTTGCTGCTCGATGTAAAGGGCGCGGTTCTCGTCGTAGTGCCGGCGCATCTCCTCCTCGGTCACCTCGACGCGCTCGACAAACGTATTGAAGTCGGCCACAAAATACTCCACCGCCGCCTTTCGCGGCTGCTTGAAGGCCGGCAGCGGCGAAAGGAGTTCCGTGCGGCCATAAACGTCGTAGCGAGGCTCGTCCTGCTTGAATCGGTCGAAGTATACGCGCAGCTCACGATCGGAAGGATCGGCCACCTGCGCGATGAAATCCTCAACCGGGAACGCCACCACGTCGGCGGCCACGCGGCGATTGACGCGCAGATAATAGTCGAAATCGGCGGCCGGCGTGTTGGTACTGAAATCGACCGCCCCGAAGAATATCTGCAGCACTTGCTGCGCTTTCATTTCATTGCGGATCGCCTCGTAGACGTTGCTCACTTTCCAGCGGCGATTGGCCACGACCTCTGAAATGCGTTCCTTGCTCAGCGCATTGGCGGTCAGCGCCTTGATGTACTCGGTCACGCGGGCGTCGCTGACGGTCACGCCCAATTCGTCGGCCTTGCGGGTGAGCAACATCATATAGACGGTGTTTCGCACGTCGACCGCCGCTTCGGAGATCAGCGGACCCTGCAGCGGTTCGGCCCCGGCAAAGGTGGTGGCGCTGGCCAGATCGTTTAGCACCAGCCCCAGTTGCTTGCGCGACATCACCCAATTCATCACCTCCTGCTGGCGGATTTCCCCTTCCGACCATTGGGCGACGACCATATCGTCGATAATCTGCTGGTCTCGGCCGATCATCATCAGCGAGTCGCCGACGGTGAACACCAGGATCGCCGTCACGCCGGCGACGATCAGCAGAATCTTTTGGTACTTGCGAAACAACTTAAAAGGGCTGGTGGCCATAGCACGCTTTTCCTTGAATCCATCGCCGCCGATGCGAGCATCCCGCTCGCGCCGATTGGGCATGGAGGGTTGACAAGAATTCGTTGACAGTATTAATTCAGTCGATTTGCCGCACGTAGCGGACCGAGACAGTATAAAGACAGTGGTCTATCCGCCTCGGCAGTTATGCCGGCGGCGAATTGCAAACCGAAGATTGTACGCCCAGACGCAGTTAATGCAACGCCAAAAACAACTTACGCGCCGCGACGGCCGACGCCACTGTTGGAGTTCGATCGACGGACGTAGGATGCGGTAGCCGGCTTATTTTATCGCGGCGGCCCCGACAATCAAAGGGTCGCGGAAGAAGCAAACAAGCAAATCCCCTCGCGTGGTTCCGTCGAGCCGCGTCTTTTTAGGAATTCGCAAAACAGAACCTATGGCCAAGTCAAACAGCAACGGCAAGGCGCTCGTGATCGTCGAATCGCCCGCCAAGGCGCGGACCATTTCGAAGTTTCTCGGCGCAGGTTACACCGTCGAGGCGAGCATCGGCCATGTCCGCGACCTGCCCGAGGGCGCCAAGCAGATTCCCGCCAAGTACAAAGGGGAAAAATGGGCCAACCTGGGCGTGAACGTCGATTCGAACTTCGAGCCGATCTACATCACCCCCCCAGACAAGACCAAGCAGGTGGCCAAACTCAAAAGCCTGCTCAAGGAAAGCAACGCCCTCTACCTGGCGACGGACGAAGACCGCGAAGGAGAGGCAATCAGTTGGCACCTGCACGAACTGCTCAAGCCAAAGGTGCCGGTCCACCGCATGGTGTTCCACGAAATCACCAAGGAAGCGATCAACGAGGCGCTCGCCTCGCCGCGGAAGATCGACGAAGATTTGGTCCGCGCCCAGGAAACCCGCCGCATCGTCGACCGTCTGTACGGCTACGAAGTTTCGCCCTTGCTGTGGAAAAAGGTCGCCCCCAAGCTGTCGGCCGGTCGGGTGCAAAGCGTGGCGGTGCGGCTGATCGTGGAACGCGAGCGGGAACGGATGGCGTTCGTCTCGGCCACCTATTGGGACATTGTCGGCACGTTTGCCAAGCAGCAGGAAGACAAATCGTTCAACGCGGCGCTGGTCAGCGTCGACGGCCGCAAGCTGCCCAGCGGCAAGGATTTCGACGCCGCCACCGGCAAGATTCGCGATGAAAAACTGCTGCTGCTCGACGAAGCAGGCGCGCAGGAATTGATCGAACGGGCGCGCCAGGCCTCGTTTAAGGTGACCAAGGTCGAGGAAAAACCGTACACCTCCAAGCCCTATCCGCCGTTCACCACCAGCACCCTGCAACAGGAAGCCAACCGCAAGCTGGGCTTCAGCGGCAAGCGCACCATGAGCGCGGCCCAGTCGCTCTACGAGAACGGCCACATTACCTACATGCGTACCGATTCGACCACGTTGTCCAACGTGGCGATCGAAGCAGCCCGCAACCTGGTCCGCAGCGAATACGGCAACAATTATTTGCCGGATAGTCCCCGACTGTACACTTCCAAGGTCAAGAACGCCCAGGAGGCCCACGAGGCGATCCGCCCGGCGGGGCATCCGTTCGAGTTGCCGGCGACGCTCAAAGGCAAGCTGACCGACGACCAATTCAAGATATTCGAGTTGATCTGGAAACGGACCATCGCCAGCCAGATGACCGACGCCCGCGGACGACGGGTGTCGATCACGATCGAGGCGGACGGCATCGTGTTTCAAGTGGGAGGCCGAACCATCGACTTCCCCGGTTACCTGCGGGCCTACGTGGAAGGCTCCGACGATCCGCAAGCGGAACTGGCCGATAAAGAAACGGTGCTGCCGGATCTGGCGGTCGATGAGTTGCTCAAACTGGTCGGCCTGGAGCCGAAAAGCCACACCACGCAGCCGCCGCCGCGATTCACCGAGGCCTCGCTGACGCGCACCCTGGAGGAGATGGGCATCGGCCGGCCGAGCACCTATGCCTCGATCATCGAAACGATCGTGGCCCGCCGCTACGTGTTCAAGAAAGGGAACGCGCTGGTTCCGACCTGGGTGGCTTTCAGTGTCTCGCAGTTACTCAAGTGGCACCTGCCGGAATTGATCGATTATCAATTCACCGCCCAGATGGAAGACGACCTGGACGCCATCAGCCGCGGCGAGGCGAACTCCGTCGACTACCTCCGCGACTTCTACTTTGGCACGGAGGGGAGCGGTCTGAAGGCGCTGCTCGATAGCAAAGTCGAAGAGATCGACGCCCGCGAAACGGCCCGGATCAACATCGGCGAACGCGAGGAGAACGGGCAAAAGCGGCACATTCACGTGCGGGTAGGCCGCTACGGTCCGTTTGTGGAGGAGACCGACGAACAGGGCGAATCGCTGCGACGGGCGAGTGTCGCCGAAGAGACGGCTCCGGACGAGATGACGCTGGCCTGCGCGCTGGACTTGCTCAGCCAGGCGGAACAGGCCGAGGAGCCGCTGGGCATCGATCCAGAGACCAAGAAGCCGGTGTTTCTCAAGATCGGCCGCTTCGGCCCGTACATCCAGCTCGGCACGCCGGACGACGACGAGAAGCCAAAAAACGCCTCGTTGCTGAAGAACATGACGCCCGAGGACGTCGACTTCCAAACTGCGCTGAAGCTGCTGACGTTGCCGCGCACACTGGGGGACGATCCGAAAACGGGTAAGGACGTCAAGGCGTTCAACGGCCGCTACGGGCCTTACGTGAAAAGCGGCGACGAAACCCGCTCGCTGCCGGGAGATCTGTCGCCGCTGGACGTAACCCTGGAGCAGGCGTCGGAGTTGCTGGCGCAACCGAAGAAATCCCGCGGCGGGTTTGGCGCTTCGCGGGAACCGGTCAAGGAGTTCGACGCGTCGCCGGTCACCAAGCAAAAGGTGCAGCTCTTCGAGGGACGCTACGGACCCTACGTGACCGACGGCGAAACCAACGCCTCGCTCCCCAAAGGGGCCGAAGCGGACAAACTCACCATGGCCGAAGCCCTAAACCTACTGGCCGAACGGGCCGCCAAGGGACCGTCGAAAAAGAAGAAAAAGTCGACGCCCAAGAAAAAGGCGGCTAAGAAAACGGCGCCTAAGAAAAAAGGGGCCAAGAAGAAGGGCGCGAAAAAAGCCGCCAAGAAGAAATCATCCAGCCCGCAAGAGGCGGACGATGCGCCGTTTTAAGGCGTGGGAATAATGGGTTCGGGAATAATGGGTCAGAACGATTTATTCCCAAATCGTTCTGACCCATTGTTGACCCCCACTGATCCCGCATAGAACAGCCCGCGACGGCAATAAAGGTACCTGGCCCGAATGGCACTGTCGAGTTGTAATTGCCGCTAGGTGCAGTGCTTGCGCAATTCGCGGCGGAGTTCGTTTCGCGGTTTCATCATGAGCGTGTAGCCGTGGCGGCGGCGTTTGAGCACGCGCGGTTCCAGCCGGCCGGGACGGTTGGCGACTTCGCAGTCCGCGATTTGTCGGAGCATGGTCTCAAGATACGATTCGATGCGAGTCTTGTCGATCAAGCCGCTCGATAATTGCATCCACGACGCCAGCACGTACTGACAGGCGCCGGTGAAGCTGATTTGCCGCGGTTGCTTGTCGTGCAGCAGCGCCGCGGCGGCACTCGTGGTGCGGATCAGATTGTACGCCAGGATCGTCGTCCACAGTTCGCAGTAGACCATCTCCGGAGATTTGCAGCGGACATGGCCGAGGTTCATGTTCGATTTGATGCTCCTGATATCCAACTCGGAGTTCCAACGAAAGCCGTACAGTTCGGCGATGTCCTCCTTGCTGTACATGCCAGCATCGGTCAGCGTGGTGATGATGTCGATGGTCTTGGTGCGGCGCCCTGGCTCGACAACCTGGAAGCGAAGTTCGCGCAGCAGCAACGTCTCGGGGATCCGCGCGTAGGTGGCTTCATCCATCCAAGCCGGACGCTTGGGCCGAGTCCACACGATCAGGTGATCGTACTTGCCCAGCCGCCTGCCGCGGCGGAAGTCGCTGTGCCGCAGATGATGTTTGCGGGCGCACGTCTGCGTGCCTTGCCCCAACAGCAGGGCGATCAGCATGAACGAGCAGTAATAGCGGTCCATCACGGCGATGTCGCCGGTGCAAAACGAACCGAGCATCGATCGCAGCAAAGCCGACTCGCCGGTCTCCTTTCCTTGGTAGGGCCCCAACGCCAAGTCCATCACGCACGCGGTCGCGAGCGAAATAATGGCCACGGCGCGCGCGATCGGCAAGCCCACTCCCGGCGTTTGTGCTTTTTGCTGAGGGTAGCTGGCTTGATTCTTGGGCGTGTCGGGCATGGTGAACGTGAAGCCGTCGACGAGTTTGGCGTGGTGCTTGCCTTTCCAAAGCCAGGCGGGCTCGGCGGCTTGCTCAAGTTCCCCCGCCACTTCACAGCTCAGGTCGCGCAGGGCCGCCGACGAGAGCTTGGCGCGGGCGCGACAATAATCGCCCGTATCGGAAGTCGGCGCGTCGGCTCCCCGCTGCTGGCAATAGCTCGCGACACGTGCTACGGCCGCCTGACAGGAGGCTTCCTTCCCGTCCCGGAGGACTTGCGACAGAAACGACCAGACCATGATCGCGGTCGTATAGACGCCATGCAGCCCGAACAGACAATCGTGCTTGCGAAAGACGCGCTCGATACGTTCGGCGGAAAGAATTTCCGCAAAGGGAAGACCAGCGCCGCCGAGAAAGGCGTTCACAATCTTCTGAAAATCGGCGCTGCCACGGCGGGGAGCATTTGGTAAGGGTGCAGCCATGAAAAAACCCTCCTTGGTCTTTCACGCGACGTGTGAACCAAGGAGGGCTTTACTACTATCGCCAAGCGTGGGCAAAAACTTGAAATACGCTGTGGCAGAGCGGAGAATTTCAGAATTCTCCCCCCGTGTCAATAGGTAAACTACGCGCCGAGCCAATCTCGACAGTGCCATTCGGGTCAGGTCTCTTTGTCTTGCTTTCGTTATCCCCAGTGCCTTTATAGTTGGACCCATCGGCGTCACGTCTCCTTTTCCGTCCTTGCCGGCCCGGTCGGTTTTAGTTCCGTCGAGCGCAATGCCTCGTGACGAAGGTACGTTTTTCGTTGCTCATCGGCCGCAAGTCCCAGTTGCTTGTTGCCGTTGATCAAATGCCCGTCGACCGCCTTGTCGGCCGCGGCCAGCGCCGAGTCGAATTCTCCCTGCTCGGCGTAGGCCGCCGCCAGCACTTCGTGGAACACGGGGTCGACGCGGCGGCTGTTTCGCTCGCGGGCTTCCTGTTCCGCAAACCGCATCGCCAAGCGAGCATAATAGACCGCTTGCTCGCCGTCGCGAACGTGGTCCTCCGGACAGGTCGCCAGCAGCCACGCCAACTGGGCGGCCACCTGCGGCCATTGCGGTTGCAATTGCAATCCGCGACGCAATTCGACCACCGCCTCGTCGTAACGCTGGCGGGCCGCGAGATTCGCTCCGCTGCGGGCATGCGACCGCAGCAGGTGCTCGCCCATCCAAACCGGTTCCAACGCGGGCAACACGGCCCCGCCGCCGCTTAGTCCGTACTGCATCCGGAGAAACTGATGCAGGTTCACCGCGTCGGCGCCGCCGTAAACCGTTCCCTGGTCGCAGAACACCGCGGGCAGCTTGGCAATCTTCAACTCGGCCGCCAGTCGGATATCCGCGGCGGTTCGCTCCCAGGCGGCCCGTGAATCTTTCACCTCGGCGAGCCGCTCTTCGCCGATCAAGTAGCGGGCCTCCGCGATCGCCCGGGCTTCGTTGAGCAAATGCTGATTCGCGAAGGCCCAATTGACATATTTCTCGAACGCCTGCTGGTCGACTTCGGCGAGCGCGATCGCCAGCCGGTCGATCAGGCAGGCGTCGCGATGCGCCTCGTCGAGCGTTTGTCCGGCATAGTTCTCGTTGCACGTCGGCCATTGCGGATCGAAGCGAAGATCGATCCGCAATGTATCCGGGTGCAAACGCAGCAGGGCGAGCAGCGCTTCGTGAAGCCGGGCACCTTCCTTGTTGGTCAGGCAGGTGAACACCACCA
>JBGTJT010000661.1:0-3689 GCA_041744995.1 Pirellulales bacterium
ACGGGTGCGATTCCTGGAAGATACCGATCAGGATGGCCGATTTGACAAGTCGACACTGTTCTCCGAGGATCTCAGTTTCCCCAATGGCGTTTTGGCATGGAACCGTGGCGTTCTCGTCACGGCGGCGCCGGAGATAATCTATCTGGAAGATAGTACGGGCGACGGCAAGGCCGATATTCGTCGCGTATTGTATGCGGGTTTCCTGGAAGGAAACCAACAACTGCGCGTCAACGGTCTGCGCAGGGGCTTGGACAACTGGATCTATTGCGCCAGTGGCAGTCACCACGGCGGCTACGGCAAGGATAATCAGATTACGTCCCGCCTGACGGGAGAGAAGCACCAGATCGGCAGCCGCGACTTCCGCCTTCGCCCCGACACCGGGGCCGTCGACCCACAAAGCGGACCCTCTCAGTTCGGCAGAACTCGGGACGATTGGGGCAACTGGTTTGGCGTGCAGAACAGTCATCCGCTGTGGCATTATGTGTTGGCCGATCACCACATTCGCCGCAACCCGCACTTCGCGCCGCCAGACCCGAAACGCCAGATCGTCACGCCCGCCAACCCCAAGGTCTATCCAGCCAGCACGCTTCAGAAGCGCTATCACAGTTTTGATCAATCGGGGCGGTTCACCTCTGCCTGCTCCCCGATGATCTATCGCGACGACCTGCTGTTTGACCGCGGCCCCGAGCAGCACGCCTTCACTTGCGAACCGTTTCACAACCTGGTGCAGCACAACCTGATTGCCGACGACGGCGTGAGTTTTCGATTCCGCCGCGATCCGGCCGAACAACAATTCGACTTCTTCGCCAGCCGAGACCACTGGTGCCGTCCGGTGATGGCCAGAACAGGCCCGGACGGGGCGCTGTGGATTGTTGACATGTACCGCTACATCATTGAGCACCCGGAGTTTCTGCCGGAAGCAGGCCAGGAAGAGCTTCGGCCGTGGTTTCGGTCGGGCCACGACCGAGGACGGATTTACCGCGTGGTGCGCAGCGATCGCCCTGCCCGCACAGGTTCTCGGCTCGCCGATCTGTCGGCAGAGGATCTGGTTGCCGCACTCGAAAGCTCAAACGGTTGGCAACGCGATACGGCCCAGCAACTATTGGTAAACGGAAAGCAGGAGGCTGCGATCGGCCCGCTGCAAGCCTTGGCCGGCGGAAGCAAGCAACCGCTTGCTCGACTGCATGCACTCTGGACGCTCGAAGGCCTGAACGCTCTTTCTGCGGACGCGCTCGAAGCCGCATTGCTAGATCCCCATCCTGGTGTGCGGCGCAACGCCGTGCGTATTGCCGGGCAGCAACTCGTCGATGCCAACAAGCTGGCACGTCTGGCGGACGATCTCGATCCCAAAGTCCGTTTGGAACTGGCTTCTGCCCTCGGGGCATACGACGATCCAGCGGCCAGCGCCGCGCTCGCCAAACTGCTGATTGGTGCGGGCGGCGATCGGTACTTGTCGGCCGCCGCGATGAGTTCGCTGACCCCGCGAAACGTGCCGCACGTGCTGACGGCCGTTATCCGGTCGGATGGCCGCGCCGGCGAGTCGGTCAGTTCCGAACTAATTGGACAGGCCATCGCGATGGGTGAGAAACAAACGATCGGTGGCATCATCGAAATCGTCTGCTCGGGAGGGAACCAGCAATCGTCGAAGGCACAATTCGATGCTCTCGCCCGGTTGCTGGACGGTCTGGCGAGTCGCAAATGGCCGACCGCGGAACTGCCGGCGGCCGCCCGTGACGAGATCGCCGCGACCATCCAACAAGCTCGTAGCGCCGCCAACAATTCCAGTGTTGCTGAAGACGTTCGCGCCGCATCCATCCAGTTGTTGGGGCGGGAAGATGAGCGACTGCGGGACGATTTCAAGCTGATGCAAGCTATCCTGGTCCCTCAATCCCCGGCAGGCGTCCAGCAGGCGATCGTAGCCCACTTGGCGCGGCGCAGCGAGCCTACCGTCGCGGACGTACTGCTTTCGGAATGGCCGTCGCACAGCCCGGAACTGCGCGGTCAGATCCTCGACGTGCTTTCCAGTCGAGCATCGTGGGCCGAGTCGCTTCGACAAAGTCTGGAAGCAGGGACGATCAGCGTCAGCGAGTTGAGTGCCCCCCTTCGCGAGCGATTGCTGCAAATCGGCAAGAACTCGCCCCAGTGGCGCGAGGCATTGGAGGCCAAGGCGTCGACGAATCGCGCCGAGGTACTGCGCCAATTCCAACCGGCGCTCCAATTGGAGGGCGATGCCGCGCGAGGCGCCGTACTATTTCGGAAATTGTGCCACGGCTGCCATCGGGTTAACGACGAGGGGCATGAGGTGGGGCCGCAGCTTGCATCGATCACCAACAAAAGTAAGGAAGCGTTGCTCGCCTCGATACTCGACCCGAATGCTGCGGTCGATGCGAAGTTTTTTAGCTGTTCGGTTGTGACCGTTGACGGGCGTGTCGTTACCGGAAGATTGGAAACCGAGACCGGCAGCAGCATCACGTTGATGGCCGCTGAGGGAAAACGCGAAACGATTCTTCGCCGCGACATCGACGAACTTCAAGTATCGGCAAAATCGCTCATGCCGGAGGGACTGGAGCAAGGGCTGGAGCCACAAGACCTCGCCGATTTGCTGCAATTCGTCAGCGAGACCATTCAGTAAGTTCAGTCATGAGCAATCTGCTGCCAGGCGCGGACAGTCAGTCGCGGGCGGTCTTGGGCTTCGCGGATTGTTCTCCGAGCGGAAACTCCGCGGACTCGACACGCGCATCGCGCATCGCTTGCTCCAGTCGAGCAACTATCTTGGGGTGTACGTCGGCAACGTCTCTTTTCTCTCCCACGTCTTCATCCAGATCGTACAACTGCAGCGGAGCGCCCGGCCGGGGCCGATACCCTTTCCAGTTCTCGATGCGCACGGCTTGCTGCGGAGCGGCTTCCCAATAGAACAGTTTGCGTTCCGCTTGCCGATCCTGCTGGCCCAAGAGCGTTGGCACGATCGAAACGCCGTCCAGCCCGTCAGGACATTCTGCGCCGATGACCTCCGCGAACGTGGGAAACATATCCGCGAAGTCGGAGACGCGGTCGCTGGTCGAGCCTGCTTCTATCTTGCCCGGCCAACAGGCGATCATAGGAACGCGAATGCCTCCTTCGAACAACGAAAACTTCAGCCCGCGCAGCGGCCCGGCGCTGTTGAAGAAAGCCGGGTCTTGTCCTCCCGCCGTGATTGGCCCATTGTCGCTGGTGAAGATCACCAGCGTGTTGTCAGACAATTTCAACTCGTCGAGCAGATCCAGGATGCGGCCCACGTCGCGGTCCATGCGCGTGATCATCGCCGCGCGAACCGCGCGGGGCTTGTCTTGCGGGCAGTACGTCCTTGAACCAGAATAGGCTTTCGGTTCCGGCCACTTGCCCAGATACTCCGCCAGCGAGTCGTCTGGGACGGTCACCTCGGCATGGGGAATCGTAAACGCCGCGTAAAAGAAGAAGGGCTGGTCCCGGTGGCGACGGATAAAGTCGAGCGCCGCATCGGCAAACAGATCGTGTGAATAGACGGTGCGTTGGCCCTCCTTGTTGCCTTCGATTTGGGTGTAACTCGCATCCCGCTTTTATGCAGCTTGCCCGTAGAGCGTATTTTGTTCAGTTTGGATTCGGTGTTGGTCGAATTCCTTCCAGTCGCCGTTGAGGTAAATCGACCGTAGGTAGAGCATGGCCTGGGCGCC
>JBGTJT010000662.1:0-4394 GCA_041744995.1 Pirellulales bacterium
CGGCCCCGCTGCCGGTGAAGAATGTGTTGATTCCCAGCGCCGCCAGCAAGCCGCTCGTATCGGCGCCGAAAGCGAACTCTTGATCGGAGGAATCGGAAACGATGGAAACGACTCGGTCGGCCCTGATCGTGGCGGTAACGCCGTTGACCGCGTTCAACTGCGCGACGATCTCCTGCAGCGAGGAGTCGCCGTTGAGGCCGTTGAGATCGACGCGAATATTCGTCGTCTCGGTGATTCCCGTCTCTTGATCCTTCACCAGAATATCGAACGAACCGTTGGACGGCGTGAACGGCAGGCCGGCTTCGTCGAGCGGTACGTCAATCGCATCTACGGCGAACTCGGCGGTCACCGATTGATACCCCGACAGCCCTTGGCCGGAACTGAATATCTTGTTGAACTCGAATGCCAGCGTGGCGGCGAAGTTGTCGAGTTGATCGAGAAACCCGCCCAACAGGTGATCGCGCGCCGCGAGCAGGCCGGACAATTCACCGGAAGCGACGTTGATTTGCGAATCGGTGTCGGCGAACCGCACCTCGGCGATCGCCTGACCGCGATCGGTCGTCGAGGCTGCGTACACCTGGCGGCGATTGCCGTCGGCGACCAGAAACTCCCCGCCAACCGATACATTCACCGTGCCGCTGGCCTGCTCCACGACGCGAATATCGACGATCTGCGACAAGGCGGTCAAAGCGTTAAGCCGCTGATCGCGCAGCCCAACGGCGTCGCTCTTGGAGACGTCGCCCCCTTCGGTCGCGGCGATCTGAATGTTCAGCCTACGAATGGTTTCGGTCAACTCGTTGATATTCTTGGCATGTTCCTGGACGCGGTCGTTGATGTCCTCGCGCAGATTGGCCACGCGACCGGCCAGCCGGGAGACGTCGTCGCTGAGCGTCTGCCCGCGAAGCACCGCCAGGTTGCGAACCGCCACGCTTTCCGGCTGATTGAGCACTTCGGCAACACTGTTGAAAAAATTGGTCAGCGACGTACTCAAATCGGTATCGCCCAACTCGCCGATCAATCCTTCCAACTGGACGAAAGCCTCTTCCTGGGCGCTGGTGTTGGCCCGTTCACTGCTGGCGCCGCGGAGCCGTTCTTCCAGAAAGTTGTCGATGATCTGCACCACGCCGTCGACCTGGACGCCCAGTCCCAACAGCAGCGAACCGACCTTTTGCGTCGGCGCCGGCGAGAGCACGACTTGCTCGCGGATGTAGCCCGGCGTGTTGGCGTTGGATATATTCTGTCCGACGACCTGCAGCCCGATCTGCTGGGCGCGCAAGGCGTTGTTCGCAAGTTGGATGGAACCGAACAGAGACATCGTAACTTACCGTGGCTTCCTGATTTAATTTAGCCATCATTCCTAGACGGCCTGGTCTACCATGGATCCGTTGCGAGCGGAGGATCCGGCACTTCCATATGTCGGCTCCAGGCGTCCGCCAGTTGCGATAATCTCCAGTAATTGCGACAGGTGCAGCAGCGACTTTTGTACATAGACCCAGTTGGAGAGGCTCGTATGCTGCAGCAGGCGGGTTTGCGCGGCCGCCTCGTCGATGCGGGTTTCGATCTGCTTATGGGCGTTTCCGTCGATGGCGGCGGTCAGTTGTCGCACGTTGTTGGCCGGCAAACCCGCGTCGGCCGCCCGGCTCAGCAGCGCCTGCCGGATGCCGTGGCAATTCTGCAGCCGCTCGGCCAGCGCCTGCTCGACCGCTTGCAATGACTCCAACACGTCCCACTTGCCCTCCAGCAACATCTGGCGTTTGTGGCCGAGCATGGCGAGCAGCTCCGATTGCACATCAGTCAGTTCATGCAACAGGGCGGCGATTTCATCTTCCCAATCGTGGACCGACATATCGGCGGTTGTCCTTTTTGAATGGAATGGCTGGCTCGCGCCGTAAACGCCTAGGGGAACACTTCCCCAGGCGGTTAGTTGCGGCGCATCGTAAACAGTTCAAACATAGGCCCGGTAAACGACTCGGCCGAAGCCTCCGACATGCGTTCCACAAGCACCTGGTCGAGTTGCTGCTGGAATACTTCCTCGCCTCGGCCGCCGTGGAAGTAGGGGGACTTGTTCAGGTTCTGTCGCATTGTCTTCATCAACATGCCGTAGAACGATTGGCCCACGAACGCATCGAACGCTTCGCGGAGTTCGTGGCTCGGTTGGTTGGTCGTCGCGTCTTGCCCCGCGGCCGTCTCGACGGCGCGGCCTTGGTCTTGCAGACGCCCGGAGTAGGCGCCGGCGGCGAGTTGCGAGGAGGGCAGGGTGGTCGAGTCGATTGACATGGGACGGGGCTTTCTGTTTTCTAGCGACGGCCTCGGCAGCGCCGCGCGCGCCTTTATTCGACGATCAGTTTGCCGTGCAGTTTTCCGTTGCGGTCGAGGCCGATGATGATGTCGATGATGTCTTCGGTCGGTACCTTCACCGCGTTGAGCGCCTCGACCAGGGCGGCCAACTTGGTGGCGCTGGTCTGGTTTGGATCGACTCCCACGAAGCGATCCTCCGGCAACGTCGCGGCGCCGGTGTCGACGACGATATTCCTGTGCGACACGACCGCCGCGCCGATCTCCAGATCGCCGCTGATCACGACGCTGCCCCGTTTGCGATTGACGGTCACGCGGGCTTCGATTTGCGGCTCCAGCAGCGGCAAGCCGATCACTTGAGAAACGAACAACACCGAATCGTCTCGATACTGATCCGGAATCCGAACCTCGATGTTCACCTGATCCAGCGCCTTGGCCAGGTACTCGCGATTGCGATCGCCGCTTTGAAAGCTCAGTTGACTATTGATCAACTCCGCCACGTCCTGGGCGACTTGGAAGTCGGCGTGGTTCTTGTTTAGCACCAGCGTGATCTTGTCGCCATCGGAGAACGCATTGAAGAAATCCTGCTCGAGTCGGCAGCCGCCATGGATCACTCCGGTCAGCGGCGAGCGGGGGCTTTCGATCATTAGCGATCCGCTGGCTAGTGCGTAAACGCGATCGTTGCCCGGTTGCGGGCCGACCAACGCCGTCAGCATCAGCGTTCCACCGGTCAAGTCTTTGGCGCCGCCGACCGAGGCGATCTGGCAATCGACCTGATCGCCTTGTCGGGCGCCTTGCGGGGGAACCGTGGCGGTGACCATCACCAAGGCAACGTTCTTGGCGTCGTCCAGTTCCCGCAGGTCGTTGACCGGCACGCCCAGCAATTCCATGGCGGTGGCCAGCGAACGAATCATCGGCAGCGATTTGGCGCCGTCGCCGGTTCCGTTGAGGCCCACGACCAGCCCCAAGCCTTGCAGCGTGTTCTGCTCCTGCCCTTTCACGCGGCAGATGTTTTTGAGTCGCGTCCGCGCCTCGGCGTGCGGAACGAACGCCACGGCGACGAACGCGGCGATCAACAACAGACTTGTTTGGTTTTGGATGTTTTTCATCATCGGTTGCGACTGTCGGTTGAAGGTGATTGATGGCAAACCGGCTACGCGACTCTCAGAACGGCTGCACGCGGTCGTACATCCTTTGCAGCCAGCCGCGTCGGTAGCCGTCGCGGACCTCGCCCCGCTCTCGTTTGAATATCTGCAACTCGGCGACGTCCTTACTGAGTACCACGCCCCCTTCCTTGACCGCCGCCGGATTGACCAGCCCGGTCAGCGACTGCTCCCAGGATTCTTCGTTGTTGCGAATCTGCCGATGCCCTTCGAGCACCAGGGTGCCGTTGGGTCGGATGTCGACCACCTCGCAGGCGATGACGAATTTCATGCCGTCGCGAGTTTCCATCTCCGCGTCGGCCTCGTTCTTGGTATTGAAGCTCCCCTTAAGACGCGGGTCGCCATCGGACTGCGGCGAAGGTTTGAGATTGAAATTCTTTAGCACGACTGAGTCGTTCAGAACGGCGTCGATCCGGTTCTTCTTCTCCCGGTCGATCTCGCCCTCGCTGAACACCGACGATTTCTCATCGACGATCACCGTGACCAGGTCATGCACCTTGATCTCCGGCGGCGGCGTGATCGGGCGGTAGATGAACGAACTGTTCTCCAGCGTATTGAGTCCGGTGGACGTGCGCGGCAGATCGCGCTGAAACAGGCTCGAACTTTGCCCCTCGGCGATTGCCGGCGCTGCCGCCAGGGACGACAGCAACCCCATCAACAATATGCGTTTCATCTTGAACACTCCCTTCATTCGTGTGCGTGTTGATTACTCGGTTCCGCGATCGCCGACGGTCGTCGCGCCGCCAAACACTTCCACCACGGGCAGGCCGGTCTGGGGATCGAGTCGGCCGGTTGCTCGGGCGAAGAATCGCCGCTCGCGGTCTTCCAGCGACTCGATCTCGATGACCGCGCCGGCACTGGCGTCCTCGCGGACCTTGCCGTCGGTCCGCACGGCTACTCCGCCGACGCTGGCAACCACCGACACCACGTCGCCGC
>JBGTJT010000663.1:0-4327 GCA_041744995.1 Pirellulales bacterium
AGGCCCGCCGACGCGCGGCGAGGCGGACCCGCTGATGGTGGAGCTGATGCTGGCGGCCCGTAAGCTCAACGCCAGCGATCTGCACATCAAGAGCGGCGAGCCGCCGATCGCGCGGGTGGCAGGCTCGCTCAAGGAGATCGACGGCTACCAGCCGATCGACGCGCCACGGGCCGAGCAGGCGCTGCTGAGCCTGCTGAATAGTCATCAGCGGGAACATTTTCTCGCGACCAACGACATCGACCTGTGCTACGACGGCGGCGAGAAGCTGGGCCGCTACCGCACCAACATGATGCGGCAGCATCGCGGCATGGACGGGGTGTTTCGGCTGATCGCCACCGAGGCCCCCAGCTTCGACGACCTGAAGCTGCCGCCGGTGGTCAAGACATTCACGGAGTACAAGCAAGGCATTGTGCTGATTACCGGGCCGAAAGGTTCCGGTAAAACGACCACGCTGGCGGCCATGGTCGACCTGATCAATCGGACGCGGCAGGAACACATCATCACGATCGAGGATCCGATCGAGTTCGTGCATCCTTGCAAGAAGGGGCACGTCAATCAGCGCGAGGTGGGCGCCCATACCGGCTCGTTCAGCAACGCCCTGCGAGCCGCGCTCCGCGAGGCGCCGGACGTGATCATGGTGGGAGAAATGCGCGACCTGGAGACGACCAGCCTGGCCATTACGGCGGCCGAAACAGGCCACCTGGTGTTTGCCACGCTGCATACGCCCGACGCGGTGCGGACGATCGATCGCGTGCTCGACGTATTCCCGCCCAAGGAACAGGGACAGATCCGCTCGATGATCAGCGAGTCGCTCCGCGGCATCGTCTCGCAGTTGCTGGTGCCGGGGGTGGACGGCAAGAGCCAGCATTTGGCGGTGGAGATCATGGTCAACACGCTGGCGATCGGCAACATGATCCGCGAGGCCAAGACGTTTCAACTTCGCGGCGTGATCCAGACCGGCAACCGGCTAGGCATGACCTTAATGGACGATTCGCTCGTCCGCCTGCTCAAGGCCGGCCTGATCGCCAAGGAAGAGGCGATGGCGCTGGCGGTCGAGCGATCCAAGATATCTGAAGGAACCTGACGTTGGAAATCCTAAATCCTAAGCACGAAATCCTAAACAAATTCCAAATTCGAATTTCCAAGTGACTGAAACGGATTGAGCCGTTGGTCATTTTCGGTTTTTCCTTTTTCTTGCAGGGCTTGTTCCAGGATAGCCGTATACCGTCCTAAGGCAGCGTAGCGTCGTTTTGAACATTCCGAAATTCGGAATTAGAATTTGTTTAGGATTTCGATATTCGTGCTTAGGATTTACCCCGAGAGAGTGACTCATGCCGCTACTCGACCCCCTTTTGCTGCGAATGGACAAGGAGGACGCCTCCGACTTGCATCTGGTTGTGGACCAGAAGCCCAAGTATCGCATTCACGGCGAGGTCCACGTGCTGGAAGACCAGCCGGTGATGACTCGCGAAATGCTCGAGGAGCGATTGTTCGAGATCATGCTGCCGGAGCAACGCGACACCTACATCGAGGAACGCGATTTCGACTTCGCCTACGGCCTGGGAGACAAGTTCCGTTATCGCTGCAATTATTTCTTTCAGCGGACCGGCTACGGAGCCGTGTTTCGGATCATTCCGACCAACATCATGACCCTGGAGCAATTGAACCTGCCGCCGGCGCTGAAGCAACTGACCGAACTGCGCAGCGGACTGGTGCTGGTGACCGGCCCGACCGGCAGCGGCAAGTCGACCACCTTGGCGGCGATGATCGACAACATCAACGAAAAACAGCGGCGGCACGTGTTGACGATCGAGGACCCCGTGGAGTTCGTTCATAAGAACAAGCAATCGCTGATTAGCCACCGCGAAGTCGGACAGCACACCGAATCGTTCGCCTCGGCACTGCGGGCGGTGACGCGGCAGGACGCCGACGTGGTGCTGGTGGGGGAAATGCGCGACCTGGAGACGATTGCCCTGGCGCTGTCGGCGGCGGCGATGGGAACGCTGGTCTACGGCACCTTGCACACCAACAGCGCCCCGAAGACGATCGACCGCATCATTGATGTGTTTCCCACCGATCAGCAGCCGCAAGTGCGCACCATGCTGGCCGAGTCGATCCGTGGCATCTGCGCGCAGCAGTTGCTTCGGAAAAAAGGGGGCAAGGGGCGCGTGGCGGTCAACGAGATTTTGCTGGGCAACCGGGCGGTCAGCGCGATCATCCGCGAGGGCAAGATCGAGGCGCTGACCAGCATCCTGCAATCGGGCCGCAAGGAAGGCATGATCGCGATGGACGACAAGCTGGAGGAACTCGTCAAAAACGGCACCGTCGACGGCATGGACGCCTACATGAAGGCGACCGAGAAAAGGCGGTTCGAAAAATACGTCGACGCCCCGGTCTAAGCGTGACGACCGTTGCGATTGAAACTAAAGATCGGCTCAAGATTACTTCCGCATTGGCTTGCCCAAACGCAAGCCCATACCAGGGGCTGATTGAACAGGAGGAAACGGAGAGAACGAAGGAGTGTAAACTCTATTGACTTTGTTCCGCTCAGTTTCCTAATTAAGAGCCTGTCATCCTGCTGGTCAATCAAGGTCTACTCGTTGAAGCCAAGGCGGTGGAGACGGTCCTGCCGATCTACAAAGCCCAGGTGCTCAGCGATATAAAGTTGTTTGATATCCCAATCGGTCTGCTTATCAATTTCAACGAGGTCAAACTGACTGATGGCGTAAGCCGGCGAATTCTTCCAGACGCCAACCTGAAGTAAACAGAGCGGGAGGGAGGAAACAGAGAAGTGCGTCTTCGTTCCCTCCGTTTCCTCCTGTTCAAATTGCCTTTGTAATGCGGAAGTTATTTCTGAAAGGTTCCAAACCGCAATCGCGGACCAGCCAACCGCGTTTCCTTGCTTCAAATCGCAGACTCGCCGCGAGTGCAGCAGTCGGCCTGAATTGCGGCTGACCGCCGGGCGGCCTAGAATAGCAGCCTTTGGCCTCCTGTTCCTCGCAATCCAATTCAGGTGCCGCATGGACCCGTTTCGCGCCTGTTTGGCGATCCTTCCCTTGGCGGTTTATCTGCTCGTCATCGGTTTTATCAATCTCTCGCGGCGGCCGTTCATGACGACCGGCGGACGCGATCGGTACGCGCTGGGGCTGGCCCTGGCCGGACTGTTTGCCGTGGGACCGATGGAGTTGTTCATGCCGCTGGGCGCCGCCGGTCTGTTTGGCGGCTATGTCTGGCTGTTGTTGTTCGCGTTCTATTTCCTGTTGGTAACTTTTCTGGTGCTGATCGCCCGGCCGCGGATCGTGGTGTACAACATCACGGTGGAAGAATTGCGGCCCATCGTGGCGCGGCTGGTCAACGAACTCGACGGGGAACATCGCTGGGCGGGCAATAGCGTGATGCTCCCCAAGCTGGGGATTCAACTGCAACTCGAACGTTTCGCCGCCATGCGCAACGTGAGTCTGGCGGCCAACGCCACCGACCAGAGCTTCGCCGGCTGGCGGCAACTGGAGCGCCGACTGGCGGCAGCGCTAGCGGAGACGGAAACGGCAGCCAATCCGTTGGGCGTGTTCTTCGTTTCGACCAGTTCGCTGCTGTTCGCAGCCGCGGCGTTTCTGCTGGCGCGGTTCCCCGAAGCAGCCATCCGCGGCCTACAGAGCTGGCTGCAGGTGTAGCAGCCCACCCGCAGCCTGCGCAAAATCGTGACATCCTGGGTGCCGTGTTGTGTTCCGGGCCATTTCAAGTTACAGGAGGCAGGGTCGTTTACGACCCTTTCCCGCGAAGCGGTAATAGCCTCGTGCTTTAGCACGAGGTATCGAGGCGACAAAACATCCGCTAGCCCCGTTTCACGGGGCTTCCCGCTGTGCTGGCTTTAGCCCTCTACCGGGTTCGTTTGCTGTGCCGAATCATTCCAACGTCAAAGGGCTAAAGCCGCGCCGGCGAGAAGCCCCGTGGAACGGGGCTGCAACATAGCCTCGGATCGGTTTGCAACCCCGTGCTAAAGCACGCGGCTATTACCGCTTCGCGGAGAAGGCTCATAAACGAGCCTCGCCTGACGGAAGCTTTCACCCTTCTCGATCCGTCTGATACAACGGAACAGAACCGTTCGAAACCGCGACTCCGTGACAACTCGATTTTGCGCAGCCCACCCGGAGGCTACCCCAATCCTTTGAGAAAATCGTTGAGGTCTGCATTGCTGGCGGCGTTGGCGTCTTCGTCGTCCCCCTTGTCGGCGTCGAGAAACGAAAAATCGCCGCCGGCCGCCTTCTGGCTCTCATCTTTCGCCGGCGAGGGGGCCGTGTCGGTCTCCGGCTTAGCGGCGGGCTGCGAC
>JBGTJT010000664.1:0-4168 GCA_041744995.1 Pirellulales bacterium
GCGCCGGCTGGAGCGACGACTACGGCACGGGGCATCGCTTCGTGCTAGGCTACGACGGCGGCCAGGGACTCGGCGCGCGTCTGCGGTACTGGATGTACAACCACGGGCACGATACGGCCGCCGGCGCACGGGGCGTTGGGATTGACATGGACGTGCTGGACGCCGAACTCACCCTGCACGAGCATCTGCGCAACTGGGATCTGACCCTCAGCGGCGGTTTCCGCTATGCCCGCATGGGCTTCACCGGCGCCAATTTCGGAAATGGTGCCCAAGAGTTCTACTTCGAGGGAACTGGTCCCACGGTTTCGCTGGAAGCGGTGCGGGGCATCGGAAACCGCGGCTTGTACCTGGTTGGCAACTTCCGCACCTCGCTGTTGTACGGCGACTTGAACGCTGGCAACTTCCAAGCGGCCGACGACGAGACCGCCTTCGTGCTGGAAAATCAACTCGGCGTGGGCTGGAGCCGGCAGTACGACCGGGGCCAGTTGAACCTTCGCGCCGTGTGGGAATCGCAGTACTGGTACAACGCCTCGATGGGCGACGACGTCTTCGGATTCAGCAGCGCTTTGGGCTTGTCCGGCCCCAGCGTGTCGCTGGAATTCCGTTTCTAAACCCACGCTCCGCCGTGGCAGACTAACCAGGGCACTGGCAACGAGTGAATGCTCGCTGCCAGTGCCCGTTGGTTTTGGCTGCCGCGAGCTTAACACCTTCCAGCAGCACGCCGAACGCCTTCTGCGGCCTAAATTGGGGCCTACACCGGCAAAATCTCGACGCCTGCCGGCCTTCCTGTTAAAATGCATGAAGAAAGGTCAGGCGATTTCATGACATTACCCGTTTCCGCAAAACTCCCCAGCCAGAAGCAGCAGCGGTTGGACGAACTGTTGGAAAAGAACAGCGAAGGCGATATCACAGCGGGCGAGCGAAACGAATTGGAATCGCTTGTCGAGGAAGCCGAGCGGTTAATGGTTGCTAATGCCCGCCGACTTGCCGAGTTTGCTCAGCAACGCACGGGTGTACCGACAGGGGCTGTTCCGGTGACCGTATGGGTTAAGCCCGCATCCTCGGAGCCTTGATCCTTGGGCAACTTGGAAGCTTTCCGCGAGTTGGTGGTCGCCCGCGCTGCAGGCGCCTGTGAGTATTGCCGCCTGCTTGAAGCGGCTACTGGTGTTACGTTCCACATTGAGCACATCACACCACGCTCACAACGTGGCGAAACCAGCTTTGCGAATCTTGCGTTGAGTTGCCCAGGATGCAATATGGCCAAGGGAGGAAGAACCCATGGTCGGGATTTCCAAGGCAACGTACATCCGCTCTACAATCCTCGCCAGCATGAACCGTCATCGTTGGGTTGGTATTTGCACTTCACTCTCGATTTGACGACGGGGATGGTGTTACCTCGTACGCTCGTGGCGGAAGCGACGGCAACGACGCTCAACGTAAACTCACCCAACCGCGTGTTTGCACGCTTGCTTCAAATCCAGTCGGGGCTTATCGCTTAACGGCCAATTCCTCCGTTCGTCCAGCCTTACTTCATTCTCTCAACCTGTAACCAATCCTCCATCACACCGCGCCAACAAGTCGTCCTTCCCCTTGCGGTGACAAAAGTCGCCAAAGCTTTCGCCGTTCTCGCGGGCTTGTTGGTAGTAGGCCAGGACCGGGGCCAGCGTCGAGACGACTTCGGCCGTGGGGACTTTGTCCTTGTACTCGAAGTTGAGCCGGTCGCCGAGCACTCGGCCGCCAAGGAAGATCGTGTACTTGTCCAGCGTGCGGCCCACCAGGCCGACGTCGCTGTTGTACGGCCGGGCGCAGCCGTTGGGGCAGCCGGTCATGCGAACCGTGAACACCTCGTCCTGCAAGCCCAGCTCGATCAGCTTCGCTTCTAGGGCGTCCATCATCGAGGGCAACACCCGTTCGCTCTCGGTCACCGCCAGGCCGCACAGCGGCAGTGCGGGGCAGGCCATCGACCAGCGGCGGACGGTCGAAAAGTCCTCGGTCAACGGCACGCCATGCTTGCGGAGAATCGCTTCCAGCCTGGTCTTGCCCTCTTCCTCGATGTTGCCGAATATCATGCTCTGGTGCGGGGTGAGATAGATCGGCGGCCGCAGCGTGGTGCAAATCTCGCGCAGCGCCGACTTGAGCTGCTGCTGCTCGTTGTCGAGGATGCGGCCGTTCTCGACGTTCAGCCCGTAGAACCAGCGGCCGTCTCCTTGCTCGCGCCACCCCATGTGGTCGTCGTAGCCGGTCACGTCGATCGGCCGCGGCGCCTCCAGCGGCTGGCCGTAGTATTGTTGCTCCAACGTCTGCTTGAACTTTTCGACGCCCCAGTCGGCGACCACGTACTTCAGCCGGGCGACCTTGCGGTCGGCGCGATTGCCGTGGTCGCGCTGCAAGGTGATGATAGCCTCGGCTAGCGGCTGCACTTGCTGGGGCGGAACGAAGCACAGCATTTTGGCCACCGCCACGAATGTTTTGGCCGCGCTGGGCGTGACGCCGAAACCGCCGCCGACCAGCACGTTGTAGCCGATCAGCTCGCCGTTCTCGACGATCGCCATCCAGCCGATGTCTTGCGAGTAGAGATCGACGCAGTTGTCGTCGCTGGTGGCGACGCCCATCTTGAACTTCCGCGGCAGGTAACGCTTGCCGTAGATCGGTTCCACCTCGTCGCCCGCCAGGCTGGTATCCATGTCGTGCTGTTGGCCGACTTGCTCCTTCTCGCCGGTGTCGGGGTCGGTCAGCCAGATGTCGCGATAGGAACTGCTGCGGGGGGCAAAGTAGCTTGCCAACTGTTCGGCCGTGGCCAGCATCTGCTGGTGGACCGTGCTTTTATACGGCGCGGGCGTGCTCATCACGTTGCGGTTGACGTCGCCGCAGGCGCCGAGGGTGGAGAGTCCGGCCTGGTTGATGCGCTGGATCGTTTCGCGGATCGACCGCTTCGGAATGCCATGTAACTGCAACCCCTGCCGCGTGGTGATCCGTAGCGTGCTGTTGCCGAGTTGGTCGCACAGATCAAGTTCCGCCAGGAACTGCTCGCTGGTCATCTTGCCGCCGGGGATCTTGGTGCGGACCATCATGGTGTACAGTTTGTCGAGCTTCTGCTTGCGCCGCTCGGTGCGGACGTCGCGATCGTCCTGCTGGTAGCTGCCGTGGTGCTTGAGCAGTTGAATGCTTTCAGGGCCGAAGAAGTCGTTACCGTCGTTCAAATCCTGGGGGATCGGCGCGCGGAGATAATGGCTCTCCAGTTTGATCTTTTCGACGCCGTCTAAGGCTTGCTCTTCGCTCATCGGAGATGCACCTGCTTTATTTGATCGTGATGCCGTGGATCGACTATCATTAGTAACTTGATCGTCTTTATCATCATTATAGAGGCCAAGGTGCCCCGAGTATAGCGACCGGCGGCAGAGGATGGGTAGTTGAATTTCGAAATTCAGCTACCAGCCGCCATGCCACTGCTCGACCTGGTAGAGCACGTCTTCCATGGCGGACAGGCCGGACGCGGCCGTGGCCTCGAACTTTTGCTTGACGTTCTGATTGCCGGCTCGGGCGGTGGTACAGAGAAAGCGATAGCGGGGCGGATCGAGACTGCGCGTCTCCAGCACGAAATAAACCGCGCCCAGCTCCCGCAGCCGCTGCTCGATGGCCGTAAATCGCTCGCCTCCGGACAGTTGCGATCCGGCCGCCGGCGCGGCGAAGCCGGTCGCTGGTGCATAGCCGGCAGGCACAACCGCCGGATCGGCGATGGGAACGCCCGGCGGAGAATGGGCCAACACGTCGGCCACGGAGTTGCCGCCCAGATAACTTGGCGCGTCTCCCCCTCCCCAGGCGTAGTCGTCCGACCGCAGGATCCGCCGCTCGACCAGGAACTGATCGATTCGCTGGGGCAGCGAGGTCCGCGTGGCCAGCACGAACGGCACGCCGACCGCCACGGCCAACATGATCAGCCCCTTGAGCGTCGCCGAACCGTGGGAATTCTTGTGGGCCATAACGTGCCGGAGGAGAATCGCGAGGGGAGGCAATAAGACGAATCGAGACCTGTGGCGGATAATAGCGTCGATTCCCGCCCGGCGGCAACGCCAATCATCGGTTTTTGTCGATCTATCGATATAATGCCAATCATGGACGACGCGATCTACCTCGACAACAATTCGACCGCTCCGATCGACCCCCGCGT
>JBGTJT010000665.1:0-6822 GCA_041744995.1 Pirellulales bacterium
AGGCTTGAAAAATAAACCCCAGCCGCCGGCGGCGGATCAACGTGCGGTGATTGTCGTCGAGCGTGGCCAGATCGACTCCCTCAAGCAGCACTTGTCCACTGGTCGGAGTTTCGACCGCGCCGAGTAGATTGAGCAGCGTACTCTTGCCGGAACCGGAAGGCCCCATGATGGCCACGATCTCCCCCCGGTCGATCTTCAGATTGGCCTGAAGCAGTGCGTCGACCCGAGTTTCCCCTTCGCCGTACACCATACACAGCTCGCGAGTTTCGAGCACGGGTACATTTTTGTTGACTTGAACCTCATCGCGATTGTCGTCGTATGCCATCTTCGCCGAAACCTGTTTCACGCCATCAGCCGAGTAAGGAAGTAGTGGTAAGCTGCCAGCGGTTCTGGGTCTTCAATCGGAGGCTGCAACGCGATCAAGGCAGGCCCGCAAGGATGGTCGATAGAGATTCATTTTAACCAAAAGAACCGCGTTGCGAGTGGGCAGCCGCGCAAAAGCTTGGCTTCACCTGCCCGGTAGCGGCAACTTGGGGGAATTCTCGCTTGTTTTCACCCCGTGGAGCGGCAACCGCCATGCATCGATTTCGGCTTTGGCATTCTTAAGAACGATCAGGGTTGCTACTGCAGGCAGGTTCGCGGCCGGCCGCACTGGAGCAAGCGAACAAAACCATCCCACTGCCGACGCTGGCCGTCTCAATGAATGCTGCCGGTTTCCTGCAACTGGAACCGAACGATCCGACCACACGGTTCTGTCGGCTGGGGATGTTTCGGGAGCACGTCCTGACGATGGCTGCCACGATGGATCACGTGGCAGACCAGGCCGTTTGTGAATCGGTCGCAAAGGGCGGGACATGGACCACACTTTACCAAAAAACCGCCCGTGCCGTCGACGCAACTCGTTTTGACCTGTTTTCTTCGTGCGTGGCCCTTCTATTCAACCTCTTCGATTGACGGGTCGATTTCGCGAGCCCTTTGCAAATCTGCTTGGGCCTTGTCGAGTTCACCAAGCGCCTGAAAAGCGAAACTGCGATTCAGGTACGCCCAAGAATTATTAGGATCACGGTGAATGATTTGCGTATAGCGATCAATTGCAGCTTCGTATCGCTCGCCAGCGTGAGCATTGTACGCTTTGTTGCTGAGCCACGTGACGGACCATGGACACCAAAAAAGAGGAACAATCGAAAGTACGACCAATGCGACCAAACCAGCAAACATGAGACGTGGCTTGAAATGAAGGACGAACGCGCCCGCCACGGCACCACCGAACAACAGACCAGAAATATGGGCAGTGTTGGCAACATTCAAGATCTCAAGATAAGTCGCCACGACGCAACCGCCTAGCCAGATCACAAATATTTGGATCGCTCGAACATCAAGGACTTCGTTAAAGTTCGGATATCGGTGACGAGTTGGCCACATAAACCCGAAGATTGCGTAGACGACACCAGAGGCCCCGATGCCCATACTATCAGATTCGGCCAACTGAAACGATGAGCTGACGATCGCGGATATAACGACGAATGCAAGAAATGGCAACGAACCGATTGCTCGTTCGAGACGGCTGCCAAGTACCCAGAGCCAATAGACATTGAACGCGACGTGCCAAAGTGCGAAATGCACAAAGGCGGACGTGACAAGCGCCCAGTATCCGCCATTCCATACCGAAACGGCTGGCAGGTAACCAAATCTTGAGAGCGTCTCCCATGATTCGTAATCGTTTTGGTATGCGAGTCCAAGGAAGATACCGATGCACGCGATAATTGAAAGACGTGAAACCCAAGGTTGTGTCGTAAACTCTGGGGACTTGTCGGCGTCCGTAACCCCTTTGACGGATTCGCGAGTTGGTGCGGCTTCGTTGCTCATCGGTACTTCGTGGGCGCGAGTTGTGCAGCCAGACAACTAGTATTTATCGCACACGGTATATTCATTATCCAGGCTGGTGCGGCTTAGCGCCCAGTTTTTTCAATCCGGCTTTTACTCGCAATATGCAATGGAGCAATGCCTTAGATGCTTCTTGGCGGATACTCGCAGCGTGCGTTAATAGGCAATCCGTCCGCACAATAACACGGCGGGGTCGCAGTTAACCTTTGCCTCGCCCTTGCATTTGTTCGGGTGCCAATTCGGAACAACACCGCTCTCAATGCCCATTTCCTGATACGTCGGTTCAGCACAGCCCAGGTGCCGCCCCGCCGCGTTCAATCGACGGCTGTTCACCCGGCGGCGGGAGTTGACTTTCCACCGCCAGAAACCTGTTCACCGCCGGCTAGGTGCATCGCTTTGTTATCCGAAACGCGGCGGGGTTTATACCGAACATACGACCGGCCAGACGAAGACTGAAGCTCGCGCAGTTCCGCAAATACGCGGTGAATGTCGTAGTCGACATTAGCTCCTAGCTCGTGTCGGATGCGCTTGATTTCGTCAATCGGATTGGGCAATGTCATAGGACTCCAATAGCCAAGATAGACGGTCTCCATTCACGAATTGTAACACTACTATTGAGGAAAAGCCATCCGGCAGAACGCTGGCGGTAGCCGGGCCGTCGCCAAGAAGCTATGGATTCACATCCGGCGTCATAGGCGGCTCCGGCAGGCTCGTTCGCCTGCAAGAATCTCGCTGTCGCCGCCGCCCGTGTACGGAGCAAGCCAAGCGACTTCGCGGCTGCGTGGGTGAAAGCTTGGTTCGGGCGTGGTACAATTGGGCGAGCCTTTTGACGAGAGAACGAAGGAGACCGCACCCGTGAAGAGTGGCCCCGCCTACTGCGCCACATCGTTGGATGTGGTCCCTGTTGCTGCTGGTCGTTTTGATGCCGTGGCCTGTGCGCGCCGCGGCCGAAACGAACTCGAGTCGCGAACCATGCGACGCCGAAGTGGGCGGTTCGCAGGCGCTTGCTCGAAACCTCCAACTTGAAGGACGACTCTGAGATGAAAGCTTCCCTTATTGCTGGATTGATTGTCTCGTTCACGCTCGTATCAAGCGTCGGCTTCCGCCAATGCGCGGCCGCCGAGTCGACGCCGCCGAATATCGTGGTCATCTTCTGCGACGACATGGGCTGGGGGGACGTCGGCTGCTTTGGCAACCCCACGATCCGCACGCCGCACCTGGATCGCATGGCCGTCGAGGGGCAGAAGTGGACCCAGTTCTATGTCGCCTCGCCGGTTTGCACGCCCAGCCGCGCGGCGTTGATGACCGGCCGTTATCCGATTCGCAACGGCATGACAAGCCGCACACATGCCGTGTTGTTTCCGAACTCCGGCGGTGGATTGCCCGAGAAGGAGATCACGCTGGCGGAATTGCTCAAGCAAAAAGACTACGCCACCGGCATCTTCGGCAAGTGGCATCTGGGCCATCTGCCGCAGTACCTGCCGACCGCTCAGGGCTTCGACACCTATTTCGGCATTCCGTATTCCAACGACATGGATAAGATCGGCGGCCCAAATTATCGTGACGAGATAGCCAAGGATCCCGATTATTATCCCGACATCGCACATTACAATGTGCCGCTGATGCGCGACGAGCGGATTATTGAGCGTCCGGCCGATCAGAACACGATTACTCGGCGTTGTACCGAGGAGGCCGTCAAGTTCATTCGCGCCAAGCAAGACGAGCCGTTTTTCGTCTACCTGCCGCACGCGCTGCCGCATATCCCGTTGTTCGTCTCCGACGAGTTCCGCGGCAAGTCGCCGCGCGGCTTGTACGGCGACGTCATCGAGGAGATCGACTGGAGCGTCGGCCAAGTCCTCGACACCTTACGGGAATTGCAACTTGAGGAAAAGACGCTCGTCCTGTTCACCTCGGACAACGGCCCCTGGCTGAGCTTTCAAACGCACGGCGGTTCGGCCGGACCGCTGCGCGCGGGCAAGGGGACGACGTTCGAAGGAGGCCAGCGCGTGCCGACGATCTTCTGGTGGCCGGGCCAGGTGAAGCCGGGCGTGGTGACAGAGCTTGGCTCGACGCTCGACCTGATGGCGACCTTCGCGGCCCTGACCGGCACTCAACCCCCTGCGGATCGCAAGCTCGATTCCTACGACCTCTCGCCGGTGTTGCTGGGCGACGACAAAAGCCCCCGGCAGGAAATGTTCTACTGGACCCGCGCCGAACTGCACGCCGTGCGATCGGGACCGTGGAAGCTCCATGTAAAGATGCGCGAGCCGGTCAATTACGGCCGCGCCGTCGTACCGGACAAGCCCGAGTTGTATCATGTCGAGCGCGACATCTCCGAAGCCTACAACGTGGCCGAGCAACATCCGGAAATCGTCCAGCGACTACTGGCGATGATGCAGGCCCACGAGGCCGACATCGAACCGCATCAAGACATGCTGGCGATCCCGTTGCCGAAGTAAGCCGGGATTCCGTGCATCGGGATTCGCATTTTATCTGCTCTGCACCCCGATGAAGGCCGCCGCACGCCGGGCGCCCAACAGCCCGCAACACCGTCGAAAAACTTACCCATTCCCAAAAAACAACCGACATCCGATCATGAAACTCCTTGCCTTGCTCCTCCTGCTCGCCGCACTTTCATTGCTTGAATCATCCGCTGGGGAGATCCCCGCCGGGCAGGCGACACCGGCAGTCACTCCGCATGCCGATGGCTTTCGCGGCATCTGGTTCACACTCGGCCAAAAGAGCGAGCATGGCGACAAGTACTCCGGCGGCCTCGGCACCTACACCGCCAACCACGTTCCCATGGCCCACTACGTCAAGAAGGTCAACCGCACCTACTTCACCTGGGGCGGCACACCCGCCGGCGACCAACGCCGCCTGCAGATCCTCGTCTCGTAATACGACCATAACACCGGCCTTGCCGCCCGCCCGGTCGTCGTCATGGACAAATCCCCCGTGGACGATCCCCACGACAACGGCTCGCTTTCCATCGACGAGCAAGGCCACCTCTGGATCTTCGTCAGCGGACGCGGCAACACGCGCCCCGGCAGGATCTACCGCAGCAAGGCGCCCTACGAGATCAACGAATGGCTCAACCTCGGCGACTCGGAATTCACCTACCCTCAGCCCTGGTATTTCAAGGACAAGGGCTTCCTCCACACCTATACCCGCTACACCCGAGGGCGAGAACTGTATTTCAGAACCAGCGGCGACGGAATTACCTGGGACACTGAGAAAAAACTTGCCGGCCTCGGAGGTCACTACCAAACGAGCGAGCAGGTTGGCGACCGCCTCATCACCGCCTTCAACCGCCATCCGGGCGGCAACGTCGATAGGCGCACCGACCTGTATTACATGGAATCCGCCGACATGGGCAAAACCTGGACCGACGCCGACGGCGCGGTGCTCACTACCCCGGTCACCACCATCGATTCCCCGGCGCGCATCCGCAATTACTCCACCAACTCCGATCCGGCCGACAACGCCCTCGTTTACATTCATGACGTCACCGCCGATGCCGACGGCCGTGCGGTCATCCTCTACACCACCGCCAAGCACCACCAACCCGGCCCTGGCGGTGATCCCCGTACCTGGATGGTCGCCCGTTGGACCGGCAGCGAATGGTTATTCCACGCCATTGGCGCCTCGACCCACAACTACGACGTCGGCTCGCTCTACATCGAGGAAGACGGCGTCTGGAAGGTAATCGGCCCCATGGGCGCTGGCCCGCAGAAATGGGGCACCGGGGGAGAGATCGAGCTGTGGACGAGCACCGACCAGGGCGCCACCTGGGCGAAGAAACGCGCTGTCACCTCGAACAGCCAGCGCAACCACAGCTACGCCCGCCGCCCGCGCAACGCCCATCCGGATTTCTATTCATACTGGGCCGACGGCAACGCCGACCGCTTGTCTGAGTCCCATCTCTACTTCACCAACAAAGCGGGCGACAAAGTGTGGCGCCTGCCCTACAACATGACCGAGAGCTTCGCCGCGCCGACGCTGGATTGATAAATCGACTTGCTTTGAATGCCAAGCCGATCCGTGGAGCTGGCGGCGCACTGTTCGGTTTTGTCCCATGCAATATTGTGAGGTTGGCATCCGCGGATTCAATTGAGAAGTTTGACCCATCGTGCGGCGTGAAAGACAATGCGATAGCCTTTACCCTTGCTCGAAATCGAACAGCACCCAAACAAGACTGAAGGTTAGCCATGCTTCACACATCGCCAGGTCCAACTGCTTGCCGCTCCCTTTTATGGGGTCGTTTGCTGCACGGACTGGCTATGCTGCTGCTTATCAGCACATCGCCGTATCTGTCATTTTGCCGAATCGATAAGGCTTATTCCGCCGAAGAACCGAGTGTACCGAACATCATCTACATTCTCGCGGACGACCTGGGATACGGCGATCTCGGATCGTACGGCCAGAAGTTGATTCGCACGCCGCGCCTCGACGAGCTGGCCGCCGAGGGAATGCGGTTCACGCAGCATTATGCGGGTGCTCCGACCTGCCATCCCTCGCGATGCGTGCTGTTTACGGGCAAGCACACCGGGCATGCGCGGATCAGAGCGAATTCCAGGCTCCCCTTGCTGCCCGACGACTTTACGCTGTCGCAAATGATTCAACATGCGGGGTACGCCACCGGAGGCGTCGGCAAGTGGGCGTTGGGCGACGCGGAGACCACCGGCGCTCCCTGGCGCAAAGGCATGGATGAGTTCTTTGGATACTTGGATCAGAGGCACGCCCATACCTATTACCCCGACTTCCTGTGGCGCGACGGCCGGCGCGTTGAAATCGAAGGGGTGTAACTCGCATCCCTCGCGTGCTAGCACGCGGTGGCGCAAGGAGTTGTGTTGCGTGCTAGCTTGCCAAAAAGTGGACCTCCCGTGGTAGAACGGAATGGTTGAATAAAAAACGCCATTCCACCCAAGGAGGTCCGAC
>JBGTJT010000666.1:0-3507 GCA_041744995.1 Pirellulales bacterium
TGAATGTGGGCGCCAGGTTCGCAGACTCGAAACCAACGAGTCCCGGTCCGGCACCGCCCGACAGCGCGACTGATTGATAGGTCGCGTCGTTCGCGCCGGCCGTGTCCAAGGCAAGGGTGGCACCGGCGAGTTCATTTAAACGATAATAGGCCACCGGACCCTCAGCCATTACCGTCGTAGGGTAAGGGCTGGCCTTCGCCGAAGAGTGCGACAAGAGCAATAATCCAACTGCACAGACAAGTGAAAACTTGCGATTCTGTATAATTGTCACAACAATAACTCCCTGAAAACACTTGTGAACCGTTCGTTCCGCTTTACTTAATCGGTGTTGGTTTTCCGGACTGGGCTTTCTCCAACCTCTGGCGGTACTCTCGCCGCGGCGTCTGGATCAGCAGCGCCGGCCGCCGTGGGCCGTTGCTGTGGATCAATACGTTGTCTCGCTGCTGGTCGTCGTTGGGCAACTGCGGCGCGTCGACTTGCAGCCGCACCGCGAACTGGCTATCGCCTTGCTGGATGATCCGTTGCGCGAAGTCGGTAACGTCAAACGTGGCTGTGCCGCCACTGCGCGGCAGGTGGGCGAAGATGTCCTCGGCCAGCAGTTCCCCGGCCCGCTCGTAATCGGCCGCGTGCGGTGTGTGATCCGGCTCGCAGGCAACACCGTAAGCCGAGACATTGAGCTTGACTCCGTTGAACTGGCTCAATCCGACCGTCGCCGTCACCCGGTGGCCATGTTCGATATTGTGCCGCTCGGCCTCGCTGAGGCGATACACCATCCAGACGCGGCCTTCGTTGGACGAGGGATCCTCGTCATTGTTCCACTCGCCGATGGCAACCACGCCGCCGGCTTGCCCCAAGTCGTCGCCCAGGTCGTCTCGGTCGCTGTCGAGCAGGCGAAACATCGGCTCCTCGCACAACACGCTCGACAGCACCGACGTGCTTCGCATGCTGCGGACAAACCGCTCGCTCGGCAGCGTGCTGCTCGACCAGGCGGCCGAGCCGGTTTCAAATCGGATCGCACGGCCCCGGGTAAGCCGCAGGCGCTGCTCGCCGCCGGCATCCGCCGTGGAGACGGCCTCTACTTCTCCGTTAAAGACGCAGACGTCGGTCGCGCCGTCCAGCTCGACATGCATGCCAAACTCCGTGCCCAGATCGACCACTTCGACGCTCGGCGTGTCAACCCGAAAGCCGATCGCCTCGCGCGGCACGCGGAACGTGGCCGTGCCAAAATCCAAGGCCACGGCGTTGTCGCCCCGCACGGTCGCCCGTAGCGGACCTTCCAGCACCGCCTTGGTTCCGGCGAATAGTTCGACTTCGATTAGGCCGCTCTGTAGCTCCAGCCGATCCCCGGCGGTCAATCGTGTCGGCGGCGCCGCGTCTTTGTCGAGGTGCCAGACCGCGTCCCGAGAACCCAACACGTTGCCCACGAACGCTTCCGCCGCGGGCGTCTCTCCGCGATCTTGCCAGGCGGGCACGTCAACCATCGCCAGCGACAGTACGATGATGGTGACCGTCAAGGCGGCCAGGATCAGCGAAACCGTCATCGTGTGGTGGACGATCGGCCGCAGCCGCTGCCAGTTCCACCATCGCGGCTCGGCAAGGGCGACCTCGGCCGGCCACGTCGTCGGCGATGCGCTCGGCAGGCGATCCAGTTCCGCGGGTCGGTTGAACTCCCACTCCAGGCAGGCGTTCATGTGCAGCAGATCGAGTACGCGCCGGCGGAGTTCGCCGTTGGCATGCATTTGCTGTTCGAGTTGCCGCGACTCCGTCTCGGAGAGCGCTCCGTCGAACAGTTTGTCGAGCAGCGAATCCCAGGCAGGGCCGCCGTGCGTCTCGGCATGGTTGGTCATGGCGAGTCTCCCGGCGGCAGTTCCTCGGCGGCCAGTCGCCGCTCGACGCAGGCCAGAAGCTGCTTGCGGATCCGCTGCAGCGCCTTGTACAGCGTGTTCAACGGGCGGCCGAGCTGCGCGGCCAGTTCCACGGTGGTCGTTTCCTGCTCGTAGCGTCGGCGGAGCAGGTCGCGGTCTTTTACCTTCAGCCCTTCCATGCAGATCAGCAGCGCCTCGTGGCGGGCCTCGTATTGCTGGCGGTGATCGACGTAGTCGGCGGCCAACTGGTCGAGCATCTCGTCGCTGAACTGCGACGGCCACCGCACGCTCTGCTTGCGAAAGGCCAACACCCGATGCCGGGCGATCGCCGACGCCCAAGCGGAAAAATCGGTGCCGGGGGTGAAGTCGTCGAAGCTTCGCCACAAGGCGATGCAGGTCTCCTGAAACACCTCCTCGGCATCCTCCCGGCTGTACAGCAGCGCGCGGATCATGGCGTACAGCCGCCGTTGCTCGCGGTTGTAGAGCGACAGGAACTGCTCGGTTTTTTGGTGCTGGTCAGGCATCGACAAAATGTCGTGGAGACTAGGAGAAATCGTGAAAACGATCCGCCTCGATTGAGGCTACCAAGGGACAGTGCCGCTGGAGAAGAAACTGGTAGAAAAAAACGGCGGGAAACAGGAAAAGAGTGAAAAACTGCCAGCCCCCCCTGAGTGGATGGCATCAGGAGCGTATACGTCAAGTGTCTGTCACCTCCCGTCCCCCTGGTGACGACGGTCGTTCACTACATTAGGCTGTATTGATGAATTCCATCTACATTGAAACGTCGATCGTAAGTCATGCAACCGCGTGGCCAAGCTCCGACCCGAGGATTGCCTTGCTTCAACAGCAGGCTCGCGATTGGTGGGATAATGAGCGATCTAAATTTCGCGTTGTTACGTCGCAGCTCGTTTTGGACGAAGCCGCATTGAGTGATCCAACGGCAGCCGAAGAACGACTCAAGTTACTGGTCGGACTTGACTTGATTCCGGCCGATCCAAGAATCGAAACGATCGCAGATGAGTTGATCGCCCGAAATCTGATGCCGGAAAAGGCACGATTGGACGCGTTTCATGTGGCCACGGCGGCCGTCGGCGGCGTACAATACTTGTTGACGCAGAACTGTCGACATATTGCCAACGGCCATACACTGCCACGCGTTTACAAAACTTTGGATGAATTAGGTTTCCCGGATTTATTGATCTATACGCCTGCAATCTTTCTGGGAGGGGAGGACGATGACGCGTAATCCGATACTCGATGAACTGTATGCAGCCCGCGAAAAACTACTGGCTGATGCCGGTGGCGATGCTCACGAATTCCTCGAAGGCGTTCGGAAGCGTGAACGCGCATCAGGCCGCCTTTTGTCCGCAGAGGAACAGCGAACTATCCGATGCAACGCCGCGGTGGAGTCAACCGAACTGCCAGTGGAAAATCTCTCGCCGCCACTTGGTGATCGTTAATGTTCGGCCACTAACGCCTTGCAAGCAACATGTTGGTTCGTCGGAAGCTGGCAGCTTCGAAAGCGCCGGGATAAACCGGTTTGGAGTTGAGAATGAAAGAGTCTTACGGCGAAGTCCTAGCCAGACACGCTGGCCCTGAGTCGTACGCTGTCGATGGTAACATCGGGGGTGTAGCCACGGCA